>JAAYXC010000410.1 GCA_012516115.1 Bacillota bacterium
CATTACAGGAGGTGTTGGAGGTGGGTGAAACACGTGCAATCCGTGGTGGCAAACTGTTGAGTAATGAAGAATTTCGCGCTCACCTCGCTTTGGCCACGCGTCTCGAGAACGTGGGCGTTCTTCTTGGTGCGGGAGCGTCCATATCCGCCGGTGGTAAGATCCTACAAGGGGTATGGGAAGACTTCGGCAACACCTACCCGGATAACGCAGCATGGCTTACAGAGGAAGGATTTTCACCAGATGGGAACCTCGAAAAGCTTTTAGATAGAATCCAAACCGCAGAGCAAGAATGGGAACGCCAGAATGCTAAGGGTCGGAACCTGAAGAAGCTCAGACATTGCCGCAACAATCTTTATCGTTCGCTTATCCGGACCGCGCTTCTTGAGCTAAAATGCTGGGAAAACCCCAGTTATATTTCCCGCTATCCTGGCTTAGCTTTGCATAAGCAGCTACTTAGTCGGTTAGTTATAGGTCGACGACCAGGACAACCTGAGCCATGGTTATTCACCACTAACTACGATTTAGCATTAGAGTGGGCCGCTGATTCAATAGGGCTTCATGTTCTCAATGGTTTCGCTGGTTTACACCATCGAACTTTCATACCTAGCAATTTTGAACTCGGATTCAGAAATACTCAAGCGCGTGGAGAAGCCAGATTTGGAACATATCATATATACTTAGCTAAGCTCCATGGTTCTTTGTCATGGATTGTTGGAGAAGATTATGTACAGGAAATGACCTGTAAGGCTATATATCCTGCTATCAGAGCATTCTTATTAGAGGAGAAAGTTGAATTTCCGGGACTTCTGATCTATCCGGGAGCATCTAAATATATCCATACATCATCGTTTATCTATGGGGAACTCCTACGGCGCTTTTCGGAATTCTTGGCTCGACCGCAAACCTGCCTACTGGTCAATGGCTACTCCTTTGGAGACGAGCACAGCAATCTCATTTTGGCTAGTGCTCTTAATAATCCCACCCTAAATCTTGTTCTTTATGTCCCGGAAATTGCTGATGCCGAACTTGAAAGAATAGCGATGGATAAGGCTAGAGTTATACGATGTCGTTTTCTTGACCGCCTTTTGGAGCTCAAATCACCACAAGTAACCATCGTAGGAGGTGGCCATAAGGCTTATTTTGATCAATTCGTAAGCGATCTCCCAGAACCAATACTCCTTGATGATCATGCTGAACGGGTGCAGAGGCTTTTGAAGTTGTTCGAAAGGATGTCTGAAGAGATAGAAACGGAGGCCGTTATAGCTGCCGCGAAAGAAGGTGAAGAAAGTTAATGATTGGGGGGCGTATTGCCGTAGCCTATGTGGTCAAAATTGATGGATCAGAAGTCCTGCTCAACCTATGTGAATCACATCGTGGACAAGTAGCAGGTCATCTTGAAGGCATCTCACAGATTGGACAACCAGGAGATCTTCTCGGCGCAAGTGCGGGTAACGAGCTTATCGTTTTGCGTATTCAGTCTATCGAATTTGCTGAACCACGTGAGGCTCATATTTTAGGCGTAGGCACACCTTCATTAAAAGCAGAACCACTTAGACAGGTACGAGCACACGCTTTGGGCTATATTCACCGTTCCAATGGAAAAATCGAGTTCATACCGGAAGAATGGCGAACGCCAGCTCTCGGGGCAGAGGTGTTCCCTCTGAGCACTGAAGAAATAATGAGCATCTTGAGTCCTAAGGATAAAGGGAAAAAGATCAAGATCGGTACTGAGGCAAGAGGTACATCATTATCTATCGATGTTTCTCTTGATAGTTTTCTTAGTAGGGATGTAGCGGTACTTGGGGCTACTGGCCAAGGGAAGACTCACTTTATTGCGGGAATCGTCCAGCAAATGCTCGATTTGCCTAAAGCTCGTATAGTGATTTTTGATGTCAATGGTGAATATGGTCCTGCTTTTGAAAATTTTAGCAATAAATGTATTAAATATACAATTTTAGGAAATAATACGGGAAGAGTACAAAACGGGGCTCAATTGCTCAGGATTCCTTATTATGCCCTTGGACGTAACGGCCTTTGCCGTCTTCTTATACCAAGTGAACGTGCCCAGTTACCTGCGTTAAGGTTTGCCATAGAACACCTGCAGTATGTAGCTGCAGATGCTAATGGTGCACATCTTGTAGATCAAGCGAACCATGTCCTATTTGATGACTGTCGTCGGGAGGGTGCAGAAGAGGCATATAAAGCGATGAATAAGATCCGTAGTGGAACTGCGACTGTGGCTAAATTTTGGCCGCATATGCGTGCACTGTCTTGTCTGGCTGCCGAATGGTATTGCCTAGGTGGACCGGACAGAAATGGTAACTATGAGAGAAGTTCCTTTCATTATAGTAGTGTACAGCCTTTAGTCAATCGGATACGTGGTTTTATTGAAGATGAGCAATTTAAAAAAATCATAAATGTAGAAGGAGGTATACCAAAGAAGGAAGGTCAATTAGACTGGTATTATGAGTCTAGCATTATTGTAGAAGAGATTTTCGGTACAGCAAAAGGCGACGATGGCTGGCAAGTACACATTGTTGATCTAAGCCAACTCGTGCAAGATCTCATGCCATTTGTTCTAGGGGCCTTGTTAGAACTTTATGCATCAGAATTATTCAGAAGAGGTCCAGGAGGGACACACCCGACACTTCTCATACTTGAAGAGGCACATCACTATCTACGGGAGTTGCCGGGCGATGCCGAAGGGAGGAACCAAGTTCTCGCCTATGAACGACTAGCAAAGGAAGGGAGAAAGTATCACCTGTCTTTGCTTGTAAGCACCCAACGCCCTTCGGAGTTATCATCGACCGTACTAGCCCAGTGTGGTACTTGGTGTGTATTCCGTCTTACAAACGATAACGATCAACGTGCAGTCTCATCTGCGTCTGAGTCTAGTTTCGGCTATGTATTACGTCAGATACCCGGTCTACCCCGTGGACAGGCAATAATACTTGGCAACGCAGTACCGTTCCCATGCCGGATCAATGTCGTTAGCGCTGTTCCCCAGCCGAGGTCTCTTGATGCCAACTTCTCGGTCGCATGGGGAGGGAGTGAGGAATTAAATTGAAGCCACGTATATGAGGAACGACTTCCTGACCCAACCCACACCGCACGACGCCGATTAGACGCGAAAACCCCCATCACCCAGAGCCCCGCTCAGGGTCCGCAATTCCCTTTCCCTTGTCCTTAAGGATCTTAGTCTCCCTTTCGGGGGCTGGCCAGGTATCCTCTCCTTCGCGCCCTTCGCGTCTTCGCGTGAGACCAAAAGCCCAGTCCCCGCAGGAGGCGCGGCCTTGAGACCGGTGTGAAGCCCAGCCCGGCCGCCCAAGCCCGGCGGAGATGTAAGCCGGAGACGGTTTTGATTTGAATCCCTGCCCGCCGCTTTTGGGCGGACGGGGCCCAAGGTCGTTTCTTGCGGCTGTACTTTTGTCTACAGGCTCGGCGGTGTCTTGGGCTTTTTTTCTTTTATATGTAACGCATTAAATAATGGCGCATAATGTCCGGAGCGTGTCATTGGGTTCGGCATGGGCCATGAAGAAACCCAGAAGCGTCGCGGCCATGTCGTCGAGACGGTCGAAATATTTGTTATGCGTACAAACCCGCCTGGTGAGTCGCCATACCCGTTCAATCACCTTCAAATCGGGCGAGTACGGCGGCAGATATAAGACAACGAATCTCTCCGGCCATCGCTCCGCCAGAAGGCGCATCGGTCGTTTGTGCCAGCTGGCGTTATCGGCCACCATGACGACCTTGACCCCCGGCGCTTCCGTTCCTCTTGCCACCATGAACTCTTCGAGAAAAGACCCGCACGTATTGCTGTTAAACGTATAAGCCTGACGCACGAATAGTTGCCCGGTTATTGGATTCACCGCCCCGTAGTAACCGATCTTTTCGCGGCCCGGCTTGGACGGTAGTTGAGGTTGTCTACCCTTCAATGCCCACATCCTTGTTATGGTCGTAGTCCGATGAAAGTGCACTTCGTCGGCGAACCAAACCTCAACCTGGGGATCGTTTAATGCCTCATGGAGTTTTTTTAAACGCCTCAACGGCTTCCGGCGAGGCGACCGACGGCTTGGTCCTCGGCCGCTGCAGGGTGTAGCCCAACTGGTGGAGCAGGGCTTGACACCGGCGGACCTTCAAGGTGACGCCATATTTCTCTTTGATATGGTGGGACAGGAGCGGTCCGTCCCAAAAGCCCTGCGTGAATCCGAAAGCGCTTGGCCCTTGTTCGAGGTCGTGCCGGAGTTCCTCTAGTTGTTCGGGAGTCAACCGCGTCGGTCTTCCCGGCCGGGGGGCATCGATCAGGCCGTTCAAACCGTGTGTGTTTACGGCTTTCGCCCAACGTTGAACCGTCCTGACGGATTTACCGTAGAGTTCGGCGACTTTTTGGACGCTGATCCCCCGCGCGAGCAGGAGGACGATATGAAGACGGTGGAAGTAGCGTCCTTCGGGCCTTTTACGGATTTCGTCCTCAATCTGGGCGGCGACAAGCTCAGGATTTTTGATTTTAATGGGCCTCATGGCCTATCTCCTCCCCTTAACGCCATTATAGCCCATCGACTGTTATGCGACAAGATTTAATGCGTTATATATCGCACGTGCCCAAACCGCCGTTGCCGCCGCAGCTTTTGCAACGTTGCCGTGAGCTTCGGCAAAGTGTGACGGACGCCGAGGGATTGCTCTGGGGATTGATCCGCGATCGCAGGTTACACGGGGCCAAATTCAGGCGCCAGCATCCCGCTCGGTCCTTTCATCCTGGATTTCTATTGCCATGAAGCCAGGCTGGCCATCGAACTCGACGGCGGCGTACATAACGATCCCGAGCAAGCGCATCGCGACGCCGAACGGACGAAGGCTTTGCAGGCCGAAGGCATTAAGGTGCTTCGCTTTTGGAACCGCGAAGTATTCGAGAATACCGAAGAGGTATTGGCGAAGATCGTAGACGCCCTCACTCGGGCACCCCTCTCCCCTCGGGAGAGACTAAGGGTTGAAGGATTCTGCCCCCCTCGCCCCGCGGGAGAGGGGGGACCGGGGGGTGAGGGCTACTCCACCACCACCGCCGTCCCGCTCACCGAGCCCATGAGCATGCTCCCGCCCTGGCCCCCGGTCTCGTAGTCCAGGTCCACGCCCACCACGGCGTTGGCCCCAAGTGCCTGCGCCCGTTCGGCCATCTCCCGGAGGGCCGTTTCCTTGGCCTTGACCAGTTCCTCCTCCTAAGCCCCGGCCCGGCCGCCCACGATGTCCGTGATGCCGGCGAGGAAATCCCGGAAGATGTTCGCGCCCAGGATGGCCTCGCCGGTGACGAGTCCGAGATAACGCGCGATCTTTCGGCCTTCCAGCGTCGGAGTGGTTACGATCAACATCCTTGCTCCCTCCAGTCAAGCGTCTTCCGATGCGCCTTAAAAATATTCCCCGAGCGATGGGACGGTCCAGACGAAGCGGTGGGTTCCGTCCCGTTTACTTTCTGGATGAAGCGTGGTTTTTCCTCCTTAAAGTCTAGCTCCACCGGGCGGTGCCAAGACCGCGGCAAGTATAGATCCGGGAGAGGACGATCATTCTAAAGAGGCGAGAAAGGTGGGAATGGCCGTGATGGTCGGTATCGTGCTCTTGACGGTGGCGACGATCCTCATCTTGGCCGGCCTCGCCCACCGTGTCCTCGATCGGATGCATCTCTCGGACCGGGCGGCGCTGGTCTTCGTTTTGGGGATGATCGCCGGCAGCTTCGTCGAGATTCCCCTCGTGGGCGGACTAAGCCCGATCACGGTCAACCTGGGCGGGGCGGTCCTGCCGACGGCTTTGGCCGTCTACGTCCTCGCCCGGGCCGGGACGAGCTGGGAGAGATGGCGGGCCGTCATCGCGGTGGTGGTGGCGACGGCCGTCATTTATGGGCTCAGTAAGTACGTGAACTTCGGCGAAAAGGCCATGCCCATCGAGCCCATTTATCTATGGGCCGTTATCGCCGCGATCGTCTCGTACCTAGTGGGCCGCTCCCGCCGGACGGCCTTCGTCTCCGCCACTTTGAGCATGGTGCTCCTCGATGTCGTCCACGTGGTGGAGACCGGTATCCTGGGTCTGCGGGCGGCCACCCGCATCGGCGGCGCCGGGGCCTTCGACGCCATCGTCCTGGCGGGGATCCTGGCCGTGATCCTGGCCGAAGTCTTCGGCGAGGCCCGGGAAAGGCTCGCCGGGGGACCACATGGAGGACCGGACCGGCCGCCCGGTCTGGGAAGAGAATTTGGGGACCGGCCGGGAGGGGGAGAGTAAAGGTGAAAGGGCGCTTCCTCTGGTGGATGGTGCTTCTTTTCCTCTTGGCGGCGCCGCTTCAGGCGGAAGAAGAACGTCGCCAGGGTTATTATTCCATTGTGGCCCAGGAAACGGGCCGGCTGCTCTGCCGGACGGGGCTCGTCGTCCAGGTGGGGGATGAATACCTCACCGCCGACAACCTCCGCTACCGGGTGGTGAAGATCGAGGGCGACACGGTCTACGCGGAGTTCCGCGGCCGGGAAGACCTCTCGGCCTTCGCCGGCCAGGAGGGGGCGCGAGCCGGTTTCTTCGATTGGTTAATGGCCTTCGTGGGGAAAAACGGGAAAAGGCCGGTGGCCATCTACCACACCCATGACGATGAGTCTTACGTCCCTACGGACGGTAGCCCGAGCATCCCGGGCGGCGGCGGGGTAATCAGGGTGGGGGAGAGCCTTGCCGCCAGGTTGCGGCGGGAAAAAATCCCGACCGTTCATTCCCGCGCCGCCCACGATCCCCATGACGGGTTGGCCTACGAGCGATCGCGGCGGACGGCCGTGGACTTATTACGCCATAATCCTTCGGCCCTCCTCGACATCCACCGCGATGCCGCGCCACGTCAGGAATACGCGGAGGAGATCGGAGGAACGGGCGTCACCAAGATCCAGATCGTCCTCGGGCGAACGAATCCCAACCTCCGGGCCAACGAGACCTTCGCCAAGCAGATCAAGGCGGCCATCGACCGAAAGTATCCCGTGCTTATCAAAGTGATCTTTTACGGGGCCGGCAAGTACAATCAGGACCTCTCGCCGCGCGCCCTTCTCCTCGAATTCGGCGCCCATACCAACGCGCGCCAGTCCGCCGAGCGCGCCGCGGCCATCTTCGGCCGCGCGGCCGGGGACCTCCTCGCCACTCCGAGCAGGGCCGCCCTCCGTGGGCAGAATACCGGGGCCTGGCGGACTATCCTCTGGATCGTCGGCGCGGTGGTGGTCGGAGCGGCGATCTTCCTCCTGCTTAATGCCGCCGGTTTGACCCAGGCCGGCCGGAATCTAGGGCGTTTCTTCCGGCAGGAGTTCGCCAGCGCCCTGGGTGAGAGGCGGAGGAGGAGAAGAAGAAGCCGCGGCCGTCCGCGACGGAGAAGGGCATGATGGTCCCGCCGGAGGGATTTCCCCCCAAGATCGTCTACGGGGCGCCGGAGGGAGCGCAGGCCGCGGTGGCGGCCGGGATCCACCTGGGGGTTTTGCCGACCACCGGACGACCGCGGCCGGAGGAATTCGTCCGCGCTCCTTACTTCGCCACGCTGGGGGAAGCCGACCGCGGTTTTCTTCATTTCTGCGGGATCGACGGAGAAGGTCGCGAAGTCTATCTGGCCGGCGCCGGTCGAGCCTTTCCCCTTTTGGCCCGGGCCATAAGGGAGGCGGCCGGGTTGGCCGGCCTGCCCCATCAGACCTTTCATCTGATCGATTGCGCCCCGGTCCTGGACTTCCTCGCCAGGCTGGGCGGTCGATGCTGGGCTTTCTTTTTCGGACCGGGGCGGGGACGACTTTTTCTGGCCTGGACCTTGCGGCGTTGCTATCCGGGCCTGGCCGAACTGGTACTCCGGACGGGGCGAGCGGTGCGGTGATGGTCTTTTATCAATGCTTTGGCCGCGCCCATACTTCGGTGGTGGCCGCCGCCATCCATCTAGGACTTTTGCCGACGGAAGAGAAAATGGTGCCGTCCACGGCGCAGATCATGGCCCTCCCTTACTTTGACCGTTCAAAAAAGGAGGATTTCGGCCGGCCGCTTTTTCTCGGCCGGGACGAAGACGGCCATGAGATCTTTATTTTAGGGCTCGGCGGCGGGTTCCGGGAAGGGCTGGGGGCCATCAGCAGCGTCTTTCGGCTGGCCGGTCGCGAAACCCCTTTAATCGTCGATACCCTCCTCGGGTTGGGGTTCTTGGGGCGCCTTGGCGGTTGGCTTTCGCGGGAACTGGGGTTGGTAAGGCTGGGACGGCCGCTGGCCGCTTATGGGGTAAAGAAGATTTATCCGCAACTCGTCAGGACGGTCATGGAGGTAAAATCATTCTTACGCACGATATGAAGGTTGGCGAGGTCTTTTTACGCGACGCCAATGGCTTTACGGCCGCGCCTTTCAGAGGGCGGATCGGAATACCCCGCGCCCTGCTCTATTATTGGTTCGGTGCGGCCTGGGAGGCTTTTTTACGTGCCCTCGGGGGCCCGCCGGTCGTTTCTCCCCCCACGAATAAATCTCTTCTGGCCCTGGGCCGGCGGAGGGCCCCGGAGGAGTTTTGTCTTCCGGTCCAGCTCTTTCTGGGGCATGCCGTTTATCTGGCCGAAGAGGCGGGCTGCGATTTATTGTTCGTTCCCCGGCTCGTCAGCCTGGAAGAAGAAGCTTATACCTGTCCGAAGCTCATGGGTTTGCCGGATGTGGTCCGGAGTCTCCTGCCGGGGAAAAGAACGATGGTCATGCGGGTTGATGCCCGCACCGGAAAGTCCTGGACCAAGGCCATGCGGGAGGTGACCCTGGCCTTCGGCGGGGATAAGCGCGCCTTTGCCCGGGCCCGGCAGGCGGCCCTGGCCGCCCAGCGGACTTACGAGGAGAGTTTCCTCGGCGCCGGGAAAGGGGAGGGTCCTTTCCTCGTCGTTGTTGGCCATCCGTATTGTCTCTACGATCGTTTCCTCAATATGGATCTCTTGTTGCGCCTTGTCCGGGCCGGTTACCGGTCGGTTACACCGGAGATGCTCCCGGCGGCGGCCGTCGAAGATGGCCTGGCCGGGTTGCCCAAACCGCTTTTCTGGTCCTTCGGCCGCCGGGTGCTCGGGGCGGCCCATTATCTCCTCGACCACCCCGGTTGTCGCGGGCTGATCCATCTGAGCGCCTTTGCCTGCGGGCCGGAATCCCTGGTGGGGGAACTGGTGGAGGAGGCGGCCGGCCGGGATGGGGTTCCTTTCCTCCGCCTGGTGCTCGACGAACATACCGGCGAGGCGGGGTTTCTCACCCGGGTCGAGGCCTTTTTGGAGATGCTCGGGAGGCGGTCACGGTGAAGGTGACCTTTCCCCATCTGGGTCCGGCCCATCTCGCCCTGGTCACGTTGTTTACGGATCTGGGGCTCGAACCGGTGGCGCCGCCGCCGACCACGCGCCGGACCATAGCCCTCGGGGTAAGGCACGCGCCGGAATTCGCCTGTTTTCCCTTGAAGGTAAACCTGGGGAATTATCTCGAAGCCCTGGCCGCCGGCGCCGAAGCCATCTTCATGGTCGGCGGGGTCGGGCCCTGTCGGCTGGGATATTACGCCCAGGTTCAGCAGACCATCCTCCGGCGGCTGGGTCTGGATCTCCCCATGATCGTCTTTGAACCGCCGCAGCGACGTTGGGCGGAGTTCTGGCGGGCTATCCGGCGGGTGTTGCCACCGAAGCGCCTGGTCGGTCTCCCGGGGGCTCTGTTCTTTGCCTACCGGAAACTGGCCGCCATAGATGAGCTGGCCGTTCTGGTAAACCGGCTCCGACCACGGACCTTGCGACCGCTGGCGCTCCAGCGCCTCTGGGAAGAAGGGCAGAAGGCCCTCGGAGCCTGCACCGAGATGCGCTCCCTCAAGCGGGTTCTTTCCTCTTTTAAAGCGGATCTGGTGGCCATCCCCCGTCTGGAGGAAGGGTACCCCCTGCGCATGGAGCTGGCGGGGGAGATCTATATGGTGCTTGAACCGGCGGTCAATTTCGAGCTCGAACGGCGCCTGGGCGAAAAAGGGGTGGAGGTGATCCGCCATCTCTACCTCTCCCGCTGGCTCGGCGAACAATTCCGACGTTGCCTGGGGCTCGATGCCTCCCACCATCGGGATCGGGAGCTGGCCTGGCCTTATCTCGCCCATCCGGTGGGCGGACACGGGCTCCAGAGCGTGGCCCGGGCCGTGGAGGCCGGGGTCAACCGTCTGGACGGGATGGTCCATCTGGCCCCCTTTACCTGTATGCCGGAGATCGTGGCCGGGGGCGTCTTACCGGTCGTAAGGGAGGATCTCGGCCTGCCGATCCTCCATTTGAATCTCGACGAGCATACGGCCGAGGCCGGAGTGCTGACCAGGCTGGAGGCTTTTCTGGACCTGGCGGCCAGGAGATATAATTGCAGATTAGTGGCGATGGAGGGGCATCGGGTTGAACGGGTATTTTCTCGGGGTTGACGTGGGGTCCGTCAGCACCAACGCGGTGCTCTTGGACGAAGAAGAAAGGCTCGTGGAGAAGATCTATCTTCGTACCAAAGGCGATCCCATCGGCGCCCTCCGGGAAGCGCTGGGCCATCTGGCCCCTCGCCTGGCCGGGGCGGGTGTGCTCGGCGTGGGCGCCACCGGAAGCGGCCGCCAGTTGGCCGGGTTGCTTATCGGCGCGGACGTGGTGAAAAACGAGATCACCGCCCACGCCGTGGCCGCCCAGTGGGCCTTCCCGGAGGTGAGGACGGTGATCGAGATCGGCGGCCAGGACTCGAAGCTCATCATCCTGCGGGACGGAGTGGTGGTGGACTTCGCCATGAACACGGTCTGCGCCGCCGGGACCGGTTCGTTCCTGGCCCAGCAGGCCACCCGTCTGGGGCTCTCCGTGGAAGAGCTGGGGACCCTGGCCGCCCAAAGTGTCTCTCCGGTTCAGATCGCCGGCCGGTGCGCCGTCTTCGCCGAGTCGGATATGATCCATAAACAACAGGTGGGTCACCGCCTCCCGGATATCCTGGCCGGGCTATGTCAGGCCCTGGTCCGTAACTATCTGAGCAACCTGGCCAAGGGGAAAGAACTCCTGCCGCCCATCGTCTTTCAGGGAGGAGTGGCGGCCAACGCCGGCATCCGCACGGCCTTCCGGGCCGCCTTGGGCCATGAGATCCATGTACCGGCCGAATTCGGGGTCAGGGGGGCGATCGGCGCCGCCCTTCTGGCCGCCGAGGCGCGGCCGGTTTACGGTCAAAGCCGGTTTCAGGGTCTGGCGTGGCTCGAGGCAGAGATCCGGACCTTCGGCCGGGAATGTCGGGGGTGCGCCAACCTCTGCGAGATCGTATCCCTCCGGCGGGGAGAGGAGGTCGTGGCCTCCTGGGGTGACCGCTGCGGTCGATGGA
>JAAYXC010000411.1 GCA_012516115.1 Bacillota bacterium
ATGAACGCCGGGGCCTACGGGGGGGAGCTGGGCCGGCTGGTGGAGACGGTGACCGCCTATTATCCGGGAGAAGGAGAGAAGACCTGGAGGCGGGAAGAGCTGGCTTTCGGTTACCGGACGAGCCGTTTTCAACGGGAACGGGCCATCGTCGAGGACGTCCGTCTTCGCCTTATCCCGGGCGACCCGGCCCTCATCCGGGCGGAAATGGAAGATTACGCCCGCCGGCGGCAGGAAAAACAACCGCTCCAGTACCCCAGCGCCGGGAGCGTGTTTCGCCGGCCGCCGGGGGCTTACGCCGGAACCCTCATAGAAGACGCGGGCCTGAAGGGTTTCCGCGTCGGCGGCGCCCAGGTCTCGGAACTCCACGCCAATTTCATCGTCAACCTCGGCGGGGCCACGGCCGCGGATGTCCTGGCTTTAATCGAACTCGTCCGGGCGCGGGTCAGGGAGCGGACCGGGATCTTGCTCGAACCGGAGATAGAGATCATCGGGGTGGATTAGCAAAAAACCCCGGCAGGTGAAACGCCCACCCCGCACGAACTGGTAATGGGGGGAGCGCTCCATGTTCCGTCGGGGTTTGGTTTTTTGCCTCTTTCTGATGGTGCTCGTCTGGCGACCACCGGTGACCGCCGGTGACCCGCAGCGGGTCTTCGGCCCGGAGTACGATTTCTGGGACGGCGACTGGTCGCCGGATGGTCGCCTCCTGGCCTTGGCCGGGAAACCTCATTATCTGCCGGCCGAGGAGGCGCGGATCTGGCTCTGGAAGGCGGATGGAGAGAAACTCACCCTCCTTACCAATACCCCTGATTATTGCGATGACTGGCCGCGCTGGTCTCCGGACGGCCGTTACCTCGCCCTGGTCCGACGGGAACTCGGCGGTCAGAAACGGATCTGCCTCTGGTGGAAGGAGATGGAGACCGGGGCGGGCCGCCGGCTGACCGCCGGCCCTGACGACCGGCAGCCCAGCTGGTCACCGGATGGCCGGGCCATCGGCTTCCGCCGGGGGCGCGGCCCCCGGGAGGCCGTCCTGGCCGTCTGGGAGAGAGCCACGGGGAAGGTATGGACTCTTCCCCTGCCACCGGGTCTTTTGGGCGAACCGTTTTGGGGCTGCGACGGTTTCATCTATTACACCCGGTATCAGGTCCTGGAGCGGGAGACCAGGATCGGTGGGGTCTCCCACCGGGTCTCGGTCATCGGTGGCGGCCGTCTCTGGCGTTACGATCCCCGGACGGGCCGGCACGAGCCCCTTACTCCGGAGGGCTACGATCGGCGGATGCCGGTTTTGAGTCCCGACGGCCGCCGACTGACCTTCTATGGGCAGCGGGGTCGGGAAGAAACGGTTTTTTCCATCCCGGATCCGACGAAATGGGCCCTTTATTTACAGGATCTCGTCACCGGCCGGCTGCAGGAAGTGGCGATAACCGTGGCCGTCACCGGCGGGCCGCCGATTTGGAGCCGGGACGGCCGGACGTTGTGCTTTTATTCTTTACGCGATAAATTCCCGGCCCTCTGGGCCGCTACCTTGGGTGAGGAACCTTCAGACGGCGGGCAGCCGTCTTCTTCGTAAACGAGGGAGGGTGGCCCATCGATGGATCTTCGGACGCGTGCCCGCGAACTGGGGCAGGCCGTCAGGGAGACCCCCGAATATAAGGCCGTGCAAGAGGCCAGAAGGAAGGTGGCGGAGCACGAGGCGGCCCGCATCATGTGGGAGGATTTCCGCCGCCGGGAAGCGGAATACCGGCAGGCCGTCCTGGCCGGTAAAGCCACCGAAGCCCAGGCGGCGGAGATACAACGGCTGGCGGAGATCCTGGGGTATAACCCCTATCTGCGCGAGCTCTTTGCGGCCGAAGCGGCCCTGGCCCGGCTGGTCGTGGAACTCCAGCAGGAGATCCTGGCGGCCGCCGGAATGGGCGAGGAAAAGATGACCGCGGAAGGACCTGCCGCCGGATGAATTATTTTATTCCCGCGCAGAGAGAAGGCGCCGAGGAAGGCAAAGCCCTTGTTTTTCCTTTGCGTCGCGGTGCGGGATCATTCGCGGCTTATCACCGTCGCCAGTCCGAGCAGGGCATGGAAATCCTGCCGCCGGAGGACCGTCACCAGTTCCTCCGGACGGATGAGCTCTTCCGTCACTTCGATACCCCCGCGGCCCAAGTCCTCGGGTTGATGGAAGTCGGAGCCGGAACTCATCCTTAAGCCATGTCGCCGGGCGAAGGCCAGGGCCAGATGGTTACGGGAATCATGGCGTGGGTTGCCGTTGTAAACCTCCACGCCGTCGAGGAGCTCCGGGGGAGCCGGAGAAGAGCCCGACCGGAAGGGATGGGCCTGATAGACGAGGAAACCCCCGGCTTTGGCCAGATCGTGGAGCGTGGCCAGGTCGGCCGTTAAAAGTTCCGGATAAGCCAGGAGGAAGTCTTCGTCTATCCCGTAGATGAGGTAGTCGAGGGGATCGTCGGCGAAGCGGAGTTCCAGCCCGAAAAAGACCCGCAGGCCCACTTCGCGGCCACGCGCGAGGGCCGCCCGGTAACCGGCCAGAAACCGGGCCACTTTCTCCGGCCACGGTCGCCGGCCCAGACGGGCGAAGAACTCCGGCAGATAGTGGTCGGTGATGACGAGGCCGTGGTAGCCGATCTCCCGGTAAAGATCCACCACCCGGCGGGCCGGGACCCGGCCGCAGCCGCTCGTCTCCCTGGTATGGACGTGGAGGTCGTATCGATAGGTCTTCATCGTTTTCCGTCCCCGGTTCCCCCTGGCCCATGCCTGTGCGTAATCGCAGCCTTCCTTCGTGACGACGGGTACGTTCGCCCGCTTCTCCAAAATTTAGATTTTAGATCATTAATTTTCCCCCGGTACGTTATCCGCATGGGAGGCGTTTTCCTTCCAAGCCGTATTCTCCCCCGCACGGAAAACTCCTGCTCGGCCGGGAAATTTTTCTCCGATGGTATCGCCATGGGCAAAAAGGTCAATACTGGACCCGGGAAAGGAGGAGATCGGGGTTGTCGCGGTTTTTCCTCCGTTATTTCCTGGCCATAGCTTTTCTTTTCGTTTTGTCCACCAGGTTCATCGATGTCACCGTCGGTTCCGGTTTGGGGAGCCATCCGGCGGAGATCGCCTGGGGGGCCACCGGTCTCGGGGCCGAACGCTTTGTCCTCGATTATTGGGTGGAAGGGCGGGAGGACGGAGAAGATCTCCGGCGGCTGGCCGCACGGGTGGGGAAGGATCTGCGCGTCAAAGAAGCGGCGGTCTTCGCCGGTCGGACCCGGGACGTCCGTTTCGTCAACCTG
>JAAYXC010000412.1 GCA_012516115.1 Bacillota bacterium
ATGAAGGCGCAGGCTTCGGCGATGGGGCCGCCGGCCGGGACGGGGTGGGGCGGCGGCAGGAGGGGCGCCTCGCCCTCCTTCCCCGTGAAGACCGGGACGTTGGGTACGAGATGGCGGACCGAGCGCTCCAGGGCGGAAAGCAGGGTCTGGCGGCTCACCGGCTTCAGGAGATAGTCGACGACGCGCAACCTGATGGCCCGCTGGGCGAAAGCGAAATCTTCGTAAGCGGAGATGACGAGGCCGAGGCAATCGGGGTTGATCCGATGCACTTCGGCCAGGGCGGAGAGGCCATCCAGGCCGGGCATCATGATATCCAGAACGATGAGATCGATGGGATAGGCCCGACATTTTTCGATCATTTCCGTCCCCGAGGCGGCGGTAAAGACCTCGCCCACCAGCGGAGACTCCCGGAGTATCCGGCAGATCGATTCGACCACGATGGGTTCGTCGTCCACCACCAGGACGTCCATGGGTAAAACCCCTCCCTGGTCTTCACGGTCTCACGGCGCCGAAATCCGATGAAGAGTCTTGCTCGACTTCGCGGCTACTAAATCGGCGACGGATCTTTTTCGTCGGCCGGTTTTTCTCCGGAGGCGAACCGTGGCGGAAGGAGAAGGCGAACGGTCGTCCCCTCGCCCGGTTGAGTCTCGATGGCCACCGGATCCTCGTGGCCGGTCCATATGCGCAGCCGCGCGATCACGCTGGACAAACCATGCGCGCCCGTGCCGCGCTCGCCCTGGCCGGCGGCTTGGAGTATCTCGGCCACTTTCTCCGGCGCCATCCCCTTCCCGTTGTCCCTGACCTCGATGGCGATGCCGGCCTCGGTTCGGTAGGCAAGGAGTTCGATGCAACCTTCGGGGCGGCCGGCCAATCCGTGAAGGTAGGCGTTTTCCACCAGTGGCTGCAAAGTCAGACGCGGCAGGCATAACGCGGCGAGCCCCGGTTCGATCTCCCGGTGGAAGAGAAAGACGCGCTTCCCGAAGCGCATCTGTAAGAGGGCCACGTAGTTTTCGACATGTTCCAGTTCTTCCCCGAGGGTGGCGGCCACTTCGAGTTTCCCGAGACTGTAGCGGAAGAGGCGGCCCACTTTCTCGAAGAACACCGCCGTCCGCTCGGCCTTTTCCAGGGTGGCCAGATGCACACCTACGTTAAGGGTGTTGAAGAAGAAATGCGGATTGATCTGGGACTGCAAGAGCGCGAGATGGGTCTCCTGGAGCATGTTCTGCATGGCAAGGTTCTCCAGCTCCCGTTGATGGAGCCGGGCCTCGAGGGCGGATTTTTCCTGAAGATCCTGGATCATCCGGGCCAGACTGCGGGACATCAGATTGAACGCTTCGGTGAGATGGCACACTTCGTCGTAATAGCGCACAGGGATGGCGAAGGAGAAGTCCCCCCGGGAGAAGCGTTGGGCCACCTCGGCCAGCTCGGTCAGGGGACGGGTCAGGCTCCGGGATAAGAAGAACGTCTAAAGCAAGGCTAGGCCAAGACCGCCCATGACCAGGACGAAGGAGGCCCGGCCCACGAACACGAGGCGGCGTGAGATCTTCTGGTAGGAAGCGCTCTCCCGTCTGAGCCTGTCCACGACCGCCTGGTAGATGCGATTCCGCAGGGCTTCCCCGGTGAGGGCGAAGGCGCGGAAGGCCTCGTTTCCTTCATCGAAATCCCGCCGTTGCCGGGCGGCCATGGCCGTGGTGGCTTCTTCGAGGAGCGTGGCCGTCATGCCCAGCAGGTCTTCGACGGCCAGGGCATCGGCGCTCTGGGCGGTGGCCCCCCTTAAAGCCGATGCCCTCCGGCGGAAGGAGAGGGCCAGGCGTTCATAGGTCAGCCGTGCCTCCCGGTCTCCCGTTACCAGGAACTTGGCCAGCGCCGCCTCGAGTCTCTCCGTGTCTTCGGCCAACTGCGCCCAAGACATGCTGCTTTGAAGCATTTGGCTGCTTCTTAACATCAAGTGGCGTTCCAGATTATAAGAGAGGAAACTGAAGACGCCGAAGACGGAGATGGTCAGGAAAAAGGCCCGGAAGATCCGGGTGGAAAGGGTGACGGGGGGCGCGCCTTTAGCGGACATTTTCCACCTCATGATGGGCCAGTTGTTCCAGGAGGACCGGAGCGTCCTCGGGCCGGAAGAACTGGGTACCGGAGCCGATGACCCGTGGTGCCGGTCCCCCGGTACGGATCTCGTGGAACAAGCGTATGGACTCAAAACCCATCTCCAATGGATAACTGGCCACCGTGGCGCTGACGACCCCCTGGGCCAAGAGGTGCAACGTCTCGGGGAGAAGGCCGGTCCCGATCAGGATCACCCGGTGGTGCCAATCGCTCTCCCGCAGGACGCGGGCCACGCCAAGCGTATCGTGGGGACTAAAGCAGCAGATGACCTCGATCTCCTCTTCTTTAGAAAGGAGATCCTGGATGGCGCTCTGGGCGCCCAGGACGCCCGGAGGCGTACGGCCCACATGGACGAGCCTTAAACCGGGCGCGGAGGCCAAGGCCTGACGGAGACCCTGGAGATAACGGGCCTGGGTTGAGCGGGGTCGAACCGTGGAACCGTCGAGGAGCACGGCCACTTTGGCTTCTTTCTTCATCATGCGGAGGGTCCGCCCGACCTCATAGCCGAGATAGAAGGCATCGGGTCCCACGTAACCCTGGCGTCCGCTGGCGGGAACATCCGAGCCCACCGTGATCACGGTAATGCCGCGACGAACCGCCTGGGAGATGACCTGCGCCACCTGGTCGTTATCCTCTACATAGCAGATTATCCCATCGACCCTGGCGGCGATGGCCGCCTTGAAGCGATCGACGAGATGTTCATCGTTCTGAGATCGGGATCCCCCGAATTCAAGCCCTACACCGTATCTGACGGCCGCTTCCTCCATACCCAGGCGCAACTGGCGCCAGTACCCTTCCTCGTCGGAAGTGGGAACGATGGAGGCAACCCGGTATTTATACCGTGGTACGGGCCCCTGGAGTTCGTGGGGTGCCCGTACCAACCACCGGGCAAAACGATCGGTGGCGAAGAAGAGCCCGACCAGTGAGAGGACGGCGGTAATTATTCTGAGAAACCGCAATGGTTCCACCCGCCCGGCCAGGGATCGTCCTTCCGCTTAAAGATCCTTTCTCTATGAAGTTCCGACCTCCTGCGCCGGGGGGTAGGCGGGAGAGAAGGGGGTTTTACGATGGGTCACCGTCTCTTGACCCCTCCCTTTCCCCTGTGTTACGATGGTCTAGAAATTTCCCATTAAACCGATTGGAATAGGAGAAGACATGGAAAAGCTCGATTACCTCCGCGGTTTACTCCAAAAGCTTAACGGCGCGGTCATCGCCTATTCCGGCGGGGTCGACAGCACCTTCCTGGCCGTGGTGGCCCGGGAGGTCCTGGGCGAGCGCGCTTTGGCGGTTACCGCGGTCTCGCCCACCTATTCCCGGCGTGAGCTCGACGAAGCCAAAGAGATGGCGGCCCGCTTCGGCCTGCGGCACCTGGTCGTCGAGACGGACGAGTTCGGGGATCCGCGCTTCCTGGCCAACCCCCCGGATCGTTGCTATTATTGTAAACGTGCTCTCTTTCAGCGGTTGCGTCGCATAGCGGATGAAGAGGGGCTGGAGGCGGTCCTGGACGGGGCGAACCTCGACGACCTCGCCGATCATCGGCCCGGCCACCGCGCCGCGCGGGAGCTGGGGGTGCGCAGTCCTTTGCAGGAGGCGGGCCTGAGCAAGGAGGAGATCCGGCGCTACTCGCGGGAGCTGGGCCTTCCCACCTGGGACAAGCCGGCCTATGCCTGCCTGGCCTCGCGCCTGCCCTACGGGACGCGGATCACCGCCGAAGCCCTGGCCCGGATCGAGGGGGCCGAGGCCTACCTTCGCTCCCTGGGTCTGCGCGAGGTGAGGGTTAGGGACCATCACCCGGTGGCGCGGATCGAGATCGGCCGTGGCGAGATGGAGGCCGCCTGGCGGCACCGGGCGGAGATCGCCGCGCACCTCCATGCCCTGGGCTATCCCTATGTGACCCTCGATCTCGACGGGTTCCGTTCGGGGAGCATGAACGCGGTCTTGACCGCAAAGGAGGTGACGTCCTCATGAAGGCGCTGGCCCTTCTTTCCGGCGGGCTCGACAGCACGTTGGCCATCAGGGTAGTCCAGGAGCAGGGGATCGAGGTCGAGGCGATCAATTTCACCAGCCCTTTCTGCCTCTGCAATCGCGGTGGTTGCCATGCGGCCGCGGTGGCGGCGAGACAACTCGGGGTTAAACTTCATGTTGAAAAGTGCGGCCAGGACTACCTCGACCTCGTGGCCAACCCGAAATACGGTTATGGCCGGCAGATGAACCCCTGCCTTGATTGCCGTATCTATAAACTTAACCGCGCAAAAAAGAAAATGGAAGAGATCGGGGCCTCGTTTCTCATCACCGGGGAGGTCTTAGACCAGCGGCCCATGTCCCAGCGCCGTGAGGCGCTTGCCATCTGCGAACGCGATACCGGTCTGCGCGGCCTGATCCTCCGGCCGCTTTCCGCCCAGCACCTGCGGCCGACCATCCCCGAAGAACGCGGATGGGTCGATCGGGCGAAGCTTTTGGCCCTTCGCGGCCGGTGGCGCAAGCCCCAGATCGAATTGGCGAAGACCTTCGGGATTACGGACTATCCTTGCCCTGCCGGCGGATGTCTTCTGACCTACGAGGACTTTGCCTTAAAGGTCCGGGATCTCCTCGACCACGGTGAGCGGCTCACGATGTGGAGCGCCTCTCTCCTCCGGATCGGCCGGCATCTCCGTCTGCCGGGCGGGGGTAAGCTCGTCGTCGGTAGGAACGCGGCGGAGAACGAGCACCTGGCGAAGGCCGCGCGGGAGGGGACGATCCTCTTTACGAGCCTCTCCTCTCCCGGGCCCACCGCCCTCGCCTACGGCGTAGAGAACGAGGGAGACGTGCTCCTTTGTGCCGGCGTCGTGGCCCGGTATGCCGACCCGCTGCCGGGGGGCGTTCCTCATGAGATTTCTTACCGGAACTATGGGCCGGAGAAATCGGGAGTCCTAAGGGCTCTCCCTCTCCCGACGGAAAAGGTGGCGGAGTGGATCATCGGGCGGACGGGGACGGAAAAGGGGCGGGCACGTTCTGCCTCTTCCGGTAAAACCGAGTGCCGGCACGGAAGGGCAGGCTAAAGTACAGCCCATCAAGAACGTTCGGGCCTCACCCGTACCCAATGTTTTTCCCGTGGCAAGGTATGGTAATACCGCAGGAGTTGGTTTTCCGGATCCTTTTCGTAGCCGCCGTCGGAGACCTCCACCCGGTAACCTTCGGGATACCGGTAGTTCGGGATGAAGAACTCCGTAGGCGCGGCGGCGGCCGGGGCGTGGCAGAATTCAAATTCGAATCGCCGCCGGCGGTAGTCGAAGGACATCTTAAGCGGCTCGCCGGCCGTGGCCCGGGCGTACGGCCGCAATACGGCCGCCAGGGCCCGGCCGCCGGAGTTGAGGTCGGCGGGGTCCGTTTGTTGATCCCGGCTGAAGATGGAGAGATCCTCGTCGTTCCATCCGTCGCCGCGGGCGTTGATATTGTCGGCAGTGTAGTTCCAGATGGTGTAAGAGACAAGGACGTCGTCCATCGCCCGCAGACTCCGGTCCATCGCCTCGATTACCCGGGAGAAGTCCCCGGTACGATAAGCGCCTTTCTCCCCCAGGTCGAACGGTATCCCCACCTCGCCGATGAGCGTCGGCGCCCCGCCGAGACCGGCCGCCTCCCCTTTGATCGCCCGGACCTGCGCGGCAAAATACCGCCGGACGGCGCGCCGCCCGAAGACGAGCCGGCGCCGGGGCACATCCACCCCTAACCAGGGGATGAACTCCTTGCGCAGCAAAAGATAGGCGTCGTACCAATGGGGCGCGAAGACGATCCCCCCGGCCTCCTGCGGCCCCCACTCGGGCAGGGGTTGGTCCGGGAGGGGCTCGACGAAGATGAGAGCCCCGGGATGGACGGCGCGGATGGCGGCGGCGAAGCGGTTCGCGAAGGGGCGGTAGTAATCGCGGTTGAAATCGACTTCGCGGCCCCCGACCCGGTGGAAGTAGTCCGGCCGCAAGAGGCGCGGAACACCGCCCACGGCCACGTCCCAGACGCCGTGCTCCCGCCAGATGCACTTCCGGCCCGGCAGCCAGGCGCGCACACCACCCGGGTTGAGCAGGCGCCTGCCGACCCGCCTGAAGCCGGTGGCCCGCAGCTCCCAGACCTCGACCTCCTGCGGGAAGCCCGCGGCGAGGAGCATGGACTGATACGGGGTAGGGCAGTCGCCGATACGTAGTTCCCCCATAGGAGCCGCCAGATCCGGGCAGCCGATATATCCGGCGGCGGGTTCGTTCATGGCCTCGTAACCGAGGACATGGGGTAGATCCTTTAAACACGCCGCCACCCGCGCCATGGCCTCCAGGTAATGGGACTGGAGGTATTCCTGGATCGGAAGGCCGTCGACCTTCAGCCCCGGGGCGAAGTCGTTCCCGGCGAAGAAGAGCGTGAACATGGTGGCCGCCGCCAGTTTGAAGTTGTTGGTGGGCCAGATCATACGCGGGAACGGGTCGCCGTGGATTTGATGGGTAATGGCCGCGCCGGTTTCGTCGAAGCGCGTGATGTCGAGCCCTACCGCCGCGAAGGTCCAGCCCGGGGCGCCGTCGCCCCCGGAGAAGCGGCTCCAGACATCCTGGTGCGGGTCGATGAAGACATAGAAGCCGTATTCCCCGGCTTTTTTTACCACTTCGTACAGGTAGTCCAGGTAGGCCGCATCGTAGAGGCCCGGCCCGGCGGGTTCCACCGCCTCCCAGGTGACGAGGAAGCGGAGGAGGTTAAACCCCCAGGCGCGCAGGCGTGCGAAGTGTTCGTCCGCTTCCTCCAGGGGAAACGGTCGGCCCACGAAGGAGACGTCGCGGTGGGCGAAGAAGCCCTCCCGGCGGTAGGTGGCCCCGTCGGGGACGGCGGGCACCTTGCTGCTCCCGCCCAGGTTGACCCCGCGCAGGAGCAGGCGGCGGTGGGTTTCGTCTTCGAACCAACCCCGGCGGATCAGGATCTGCGGCATCGCGGCACCTACCACATTGATGATGGATTTACCGATTATCTTATTCAACTACGAAATAACGCAGAAGCACGCGAAAAAAGGTTAAAGTGGTGATTTTTCTGGAGTAACGGAAATCGCAGCTATATTTCCGCAGCATATTCATCATATAATTTATTGGTTTCTCATTGTATGCATTGAATAGCGCGGCAATTGATTAACGAAACGTTCATACTCGAGTCGCGGATAGTGCCCGAAATTGATCAAAAGTCCTAATTGTTTACCAGTAGATCTTAGATAGTTAATGATCTGGGCACGATGTTCATCAGTTAGCTGTTTGACTGCCTTGATTTCCACGATGATTTCGTCAAAACAGAGGAAGTCCGGCTCGTATGTTTGTTTCAATTTTTGTCCTTTGTATTCTAGTCGAAGCTGCGGCTTCTCAACGAAGGGGATTCCCTGTCGAGTGAATTCAAGCATGAGGCATTCGTGGTATACCGCCTCGAGGAATCCGTTCCCCTTCTCCTTATAGACTTCAAAAGAAGCCCCCAGGATTTTGTAGCTTTCTTCCTTAAAAATGATGCTCTTTGCCATTTTTCGTGCCTTTCGCGTATTTCGCAGTTATTATTCCCGGCGGTCGGACTCGTCGAAGGCCGGCGCGAGGGAGAAGGCTTTTCTGTCGAGGCGGGTGAAATCATGCTCCTCCGACAAGGTGGTCACCCCCTTTGGTTTATTATACCATGAAAGGAGCCCGTATCGCCCTCCTGCCGTGCCCGTGCTCGTAATCGTAATCGTGTCTCACGGATATTCCCCGCCTTCTTGTTGGAAGCGGCGGAATTCGAGGGCGCAAGGATGAGGGACGGGAACGAGCGGCGAATCCGCGCCCGAGGTGGTTGAAGTCGATGTCCGATGGGGCTATAATTTCATCAGGAGGTCATGACAGAATGCCCGTGGCAAAGATCGGCAAACGAGGCACACTCATCATCCCCGCCGAGATCCGGCGCAAGACCGGGTTGAAGGAAGGCGACGAGGTCCTCATCGAGGTCGGGGACGACGGTTCGATCCATATGCTCAAAAGGCCGGCCGATTTCACCGCCGCGCTGCGCGGGCTCTACAAAGAAATCTGGCGGGGGACCGACCCCGAAACATACGTGGCGGAAGAGCGTGCCGCATGGGAGAAAGAATGAGCCGGCTGCCCGATTGGGCGACCTCGGTGATGATCGATACATGTTGTTTCATCTACCATTTCCAGGCGGATGAGTATCCGGTCGAGGCCGCCTACGTCGATGAGCTGCTCCGCCTGGTGGAGCGGGGGCGTCTCTCCGCCCTTACCTCGCCCGTCACCCTCGCCGAGATCCTGGCGAAACCGCGGCGCCAAGGCCTGGATGAGGTGGCCTACGCCTATAAACTGCTCTTGCTGAACTTCCCCAATCTGCGAATCCCCCCGATCGATGTGGCGGTGGCCGATAAGGCCTCGATGCTCCGAGGCCGGTTCGGGCTGAAGCTCCCCGATGCCCTGCAGGTCGCCACCGGCATCATTCACGGGGCCTCGGCCTTCATCACCTTCGACCGGGAGATCCGCCGGGTGGCCCAGGTTATCCCCGTGATCATCCCCGGAGAATAAAAGGACGGCCAGTTGCCGAGTTGTTTATCGTGCCCGTGCTCGCCGGTCCTCGTGGTCGTAATCGTGTGATATGTTCGATTACGGTACGATTACGCGCACGAGCACGACGAAAAAAGGGGGGGATCCCCCCGGCTACACGCTCTTGACGAAAGGCTTCCCTTCGCCCAGCACCGCATGGATGACCGGCATCCATTTGCTGATGGGGATCCCCTGGGGGCATTTGGCCTCGCAGGCGCCGCACCCGGCGCATTGGGCGCCCCGGATGTCTTGTTCCATGGTCTTCTGGACTTCATAGGCCTGTTGCCACCAACGGTACTGTCCCCGGGCGGCCTCCGGCTTGTCGTACATTATTCCTTCGTTGTAGGCATTGAAGTTGGCGGGGATGTCCACCCCCTGCGGGCAGGGCAGGCAATAACGGCAGTTCGTGCAGGGGATGACCACGAGTTCCCGGTAGGCGGCCCGCACCCGGTCGTAGAGGGCCAGTTCCTCCGGGGTAAGCATCCCTACCCGGGAAGAGGCGGCCAGGGCCACGTTCTCCTCCACCTGGGCCATGGTGCTCATTCCGCTCAGGACGACGGAGACCTCCGGCTGGTGCCAGAGCCAGGCCAGGGCCCAGGCGGCCGGGGTCCGTTTCTGCGGTGCTTCATCCCAGATGGCCTGGACGGACGGGGGCGGGGCGACGAGTTTCCCGCCGAGAAGCGGCTCCATGACCACCACCGCCAGGCCCCTGTTTGCCGCGTACTCGAGACCCTTCATCCCCGCCTGGTTCTCGACGTCCATGTAGTTGTACTGGATCTGGCACATCGGCCAGTCGTAGGCATCCACGATCTCTTTAAACGTCTCGTAATCGTCGTGGAAAGAGAAACCCAGATAACGGAAACGCCCGGCGGCCATGGCCTTCTCGGCCCATCCGAAGACGTCGAGGTCCCGGAGTTTGGCCCAGGAACCCTTGTTCAACGAATGGAGGAGGTAGAAATCGACGTACTCCAGGTCCAGGCGTTGCAACTGCTCGTCCAGGTACCGGTCGAAGTCCGCGGCCGTCTTCACGAGCCAGCTCGGGAGCTTCGTGGCGATCTTGACCTTTTCCCGATAGCCGCCTTTCAACGCCCGGCCCAGGAAGACCTCGCTTTTTCCCCCGTGGTAAGGATAGGCGGTGTCCACATAGTTTACCCCGTGGTCGATGGCATAGTGGAGCATCCGGGTGGCCTCGGCCTCGTCGATCTCTCCGTTTTTCTGCGGGAGGCGCATGGCGCCGAATCCCAGGGCCGAGACGCGGAAGTCCAAACGGCCGAACGGGCGATACTGCATGATCTTCCCTCCAATGGCATTGGTTTTAATCGTTTGTCCCGGTATGGTGGCTCCCGGATGAAACGGCGGCTCCTTATCAGAGCTTATAGATGCGATCATAAGATATTACGGGAAACGTTCATCTTCGCCCGACGGTGGTCGAGGCGGTTGGCATTACCGGCACCGTCCTTTGTTCATTGCGGCCCTGAAGAAACCTCAAACGGGTCTCTCTCCGAAATCAACGCTATTACTTGGAAGGCCCAGAACAAATTAAACCGGAGTACCGAAGGTTGTTAACCCGAGGAAAGAACAAACAAACTGTTGCAAGTAGGAAGGCTCAGGCCGGTTACCTCGGCGACCCGGCGGATGGTGAATCTCTCATCTCGTGCCTTCATATGAAGTATACAACTTAGAGGGCACTCTAAGTCAAGCCGCGAATTCCAGATGGACCTCCCGGGTGGAGTGGCGGCCGGAAAGCCCAGACCACGGGCCGATGACCGTGGTCTGGGGAGAAGAGGGGTCGGTTGGAGGCCGGCATCCTCGTCACCGGCGCGGCCATAACCCCTTTCTCCGTTTCGGTGGTCGGTAATTCGCTTCGCCTGAGGAGGCTCCGGTTCTAAGGCGAAGGGCGGATAGGGGGCGGCAGCATGGCCTTGCCATGTGCCGCCGGTCCGGTCCCATCCGTAGTTTTACTTACCGCTTATCGCAACAACCGCCGCCCTTCATACCTTCCCGTCTGGGACGCATGGTTGCGCAACAGGTCTGCCGGGACGTGCCTGCGGAGGCACCCTTGGCCGCGTTTTCGCCCGCGGGAATGTTGCCGGGTTCGTCGGCGAACTCCGTCTTTAAGTCGTCATCGCGGTCTCCTACCATATTATTCTTGACCCAGATGGTATCCGCCTTGCACACCTGGCCTTCTCCCCAGAACTCACATCTGTCCACAGAGCATCTGACGTTGGTCATATTCTCACCTCCTTACCCAGGTCTCGTAAATATTGTTCGCAGGTAAGCAGGCTGCCAAACCTGAAAGCGATCCCCGGCGAAGCTTCGCCCCAACCGACCGGAACCACCGTGGCGGAGCTTCGCTAAAAACCCGAGAATCAACCCAACACCCCACCGCTCTATTCTTCGATCCTTTCTCGATAGGCCGGCCAGATGCGGCTCGCCAGGACGATCGACAGCCCAAAAGCGACCATCGCCAGCAGATGCGCGAAGAGCGACCAAGGATCGGTCTGGCCGGCTTTGATGATCTTGGCCAAATTGCCAAAGGCCAAGGAGGCGAACCAAATACCGAAACCTAAACCGGCCCCCAGCCACCAATGGTACCTCGGCCGGCTGTGCCGCAGCACGAAACTGATCAGCGCGCCGAGGAAGGCTCCGATGGCCATATCGCCTAATTCACCGAAGAAAAAGCCGGTCAGACCTTTCATCTTGAAATGTCCGTGGACCAAGTAGGATGTAATGTTCGTATAAAAGGGCTTGGCCAGTCCGGTCCATTCAAAGACGTGGTGAACGAGGAGTTTCAACAAAGCGGCGGCGGCGCCCGCCGCACCACCGAAGAGGATGAGCTCGCCTCGGTAATACATCGGCGTTTTTTTAAGGTTTTGCATAAGAAAAACACCTCCCGGGCATATAATCTCCGGATCCCGGCTTTCTACTCAGAACTCGATAAAGCCGGATGGACCGAGGTCCTTTGCTCTTCGAGAAGGAAACGGTTAGGGGGAAGAAAAGATGGCTTTTACCCTTGGCAAGCCCGGCCGAAGAATGGTATAATAAATGTGCCGAGCATGGGAGAACGGACCGGGATATCCTCCGCCGGCGGGGTGGAAAAGTTGGTCTATCAACTTTCCCGTGAGGAAGTCCTGCAGGTCTGCGGAAATTGTGAGCATTTCGATTCACCCAGCTCATGTTGCAAGGCGACCCCGGGAGAGAAGAAGACGCTCTCGGAGGTCAAACGGTGCAAGAAATGGGATGATTATTTCGGCGGCCCTTGCCTCTATCGGGGTTAGCCGTCGAAGAAGGTTGCGTGGGCCTGTGGCTCAGCTGGGAGAGCGCTGCGTTCGCATCGCAGAGGTCGAGGGTTCGAATCCCTTCAGGTCCACCATAATTTTTATTTGATCCTAAGAAGCCCTGGGGTTAAGCTCAAGGGCTTTTTCTTTTGTCGGTTTGACAAACCCCCCACCGAGAGTATATACTTATCGGTGCCGGTCGGCTTATGGCCGCGAAGACCATTCCTTGGAGGGTTGTCGGATGGAACATATTCGTCTCGTGTATGAAGGGCAGAGGATAACGGCGAATCCCCGTCCCGCCTGCGACGAGTGCCAGACTTCTTGTCAGTCGGCCTGTAAGACCTCCTGCACGGTCGGCAATCAGGTCTGCCGGAAGTAATTAGACCGGCCGGCCCTGAAGAGGAGAAAGGGACCCAAAGGAGGGTCCTTTTTTATGATTTGGACGGCGGGCTCCCTCCGGCCGGCAAGGCCGGCGACCGCCGTAATTGGGCTTATTGCCCTGAGAAGGTGGAACTTTTGTCCCCGGATCGGCATCTTTTTTCTCTTTTTGGTCGACATTTTCTCCTCGACGTCCCCACCGGCGCCCTGATGAGCCTGGATGAAGAGGCTTTTCGGGTCTTTGCCGGCCTCAAAGAACCCTCGCCCGACCTGGCGGCGGAGATCGCCACCCTGCGCGCCCGTGGGCTCCTTTTACCCGATCCCATGCGGCTTACGCCTCCCCCGCCTTCTCCCCGGCGGCCCAAGGCCC
>JAAYXC010000413.1 GCA_012516115.1 Bacillota bacterium
ACCATATGCCTGTTTGGTTTAGAAGACAGATTATCGCCCAGGTCGAAAAAGGCGCGCGCGGGGGTGGACCGATCTTCGTTAGAGAAATTGACGAACTCGCCAAAGACGAACTAGACCGCGCGATCCAGATCTGACGTCAGCTTGGCGATTCTCTGGCCGCCAATAAGGCGGCCTTTTTTATGCCCAAGGTATCCTTAACCCACGGATGCCTTGAGCCACATAGGAACTTGCTACGTAGTTAAACTGTTCTCCGCGGGGATGTAAAACCGATTGACACCCTTCCGGGTACGTGTTTTTACCTTCACCCCTCCGAGTTCGCGCCTCCTAGGGCAAAATTCTGCGGCCGTTTACCTGGGCTTTTGTCGCCCAAAGAGCACATACGCCATCCGCTCAAAGGCGGAATCCTGCAAGCGGTAAATCTTATTTCGCGAACAGAAGAGACGGTCGGCTAGGTCTTCGATTCTCGCGGGGGGAGAGGAGAGAAACCGGCCTTCGATAACTCGCCGTTCCTCGGGGGAGAGAATTTCCAAGGCCAGCTCCACCGCCCGGACGAGCCGCTGCAGGTCCTCGGCTTCTCGCCGGAGTTCCTCTACTCGGGCCGCCTTGTCGGCCGTCGGGTCGGCATGGCCGCCACCGTCGCCAATTTGGATTACGTCATGGCCGCCGCGAACGTCGCGGGCCTCGGTTATGAGCCGATTCAGGACACTAAGCCGGGCCTTGGCTAAGTTATAGTTAAGCAAAACCTCTTTCACTGCCTTTTGGTCGCGGGTCATATCTCTCGCCTCCCGACAGAAAGGGATGGGTACCCGCTAGGGTATCCTTCTAAAGACAGGGGGCGGTAACCTGCCGCGTCCTTTCTTAAACACGCCGAAGCCCCCGGGCAGGGGCCAGGTCGGGGGCTTCGACGCTGAAGGAAGTACTTCGCCGGGCAGATCAACCGGCGAAGAGGGATTACGCCGGCGGAATGATGCCGTCGATGATGCAGAAATGATTCGGTCGAGCGATGGCCACATCGGCCCGCAGGTACGCGCGAATGAGAACCTGCAGGTTCTTGAAGGCGTCGCCGCCCTCGCGGCTTACCTCGATGGTGATGGTCGTCCTCATCCCGATCAGTATCTGACTGAAGTCGCCCACCACCGCGAAGCTGGCATTAGTGGCCGTTCCCTTCGTCAGGTTCGTCGGGATCTGGGTCGTCGGGTACTTCTTTAGGTTCCGGAAGGATTCCGGAGCCTGTAGAGGCTGCCCCGTGCTATCTACCAAGCGATCCAACTCGCCGGCGGTTCTAGGCGCATAGAGCACGGCCACCGGGATCCCATTGGCCTCCAGGACGGCCTGGACCGCGCGGGAGAAGGGCGAATAGTCGGTCAGGGCCGCGCCGTTGGCGCCCATGTCGATCTTGTTGACGCCGCTCGCATTGTAAAGGCCAAGCGGTTCCGGATCTGTGCCGCTCCCCATCAGGGCCGCCTTGTCGAGAGCCAGACCTAGAACCTGGGCCAGGGAGGTCTCGACTACCGAAGATAGGTTCGCCGCGTCCTCCAGTAGTTCAACGCTGCACCGTACCAGGGCCGGCAAGGTCTTCGCCTTCAGCTCAATAGAACCGAAGGTCATATCAGATTCGGTAATCGGCGCATTCTCGGCCTTCCATGTGGCGCTCGCATCGCTCAACACCTTGGCAAATTTCAAGGTGGAGGAGTCCATGGGCACGCTCAAGCCCCCGGCCTCAATCACCTGGGCCTTCGCCCGGGCCAAGTCGATGATGCGAGCCGATAGGGGATGGGGCACTAGGACGCCACCAAGGGAATCCGGGGTGGTGGCCATCGCCCGCTTCTCGGCTTCGGCACCTTTCCAGTCCCCTACAACAAGACCGCGAATCAAACGGCCAAGAGAGAGTTCCTCCGGCCGGATCCCGTCAGGGAGAAGGTCGCGCCGCTCCCGAAGCAGGTAGTCGGTCATGCGCTCGTTCGGCCGCAAGGCACGGACGGCATCCCCAACAGGAGGATCAATGGCCAGACCGGCTTCCTTGGCGGCCAGCTTCTTGGCGCGTTCCTCCTCGGCCTCTAGTTTCTGGATTTCCGCATTCAACTGGTCGATGGTCGCTTGTAGGCCGTCGAACCGCTCCCGTTCCTCGGCGGTCAGTTCGCGCTTCTCGGCCTCGGCAGCATCAAGAATCTCCTTGGCTATATTGGCTAAAATCTTCCTCTGCTGGCGTAACTCTACAACACGCACTCGACTTCACTCCCTTTCTTTCCGCCCGGTCGGCAAGCAAAAAGGGCCGCCGGGCACTAATCGCTTAAAAGCGGTTAGCTCCGACGGCCCCCCTGGGCCTCGTAGCTGGAACGCGCCCCTGCGCGTCCCCCTGGTAACCGCTTTTATTATACCTCCCCGGGTATTGGAACGCAAGTCCTTTGCCTCGGCCAGGTCCACGGTGACGCCGGCGGCCCGCTCGGCCAGGAGAAGGACGAGGTCCAGCTTTCGGTTCAGCTCCTCCAGCATGATGGCGAATCCTTCCATTGGGTTTCCTCCTTCCATTTTGTGGGTTTAACCCCCGTCACGCAAAACCTGCGCCGGAGAAAAAAGTGCCGCCCCGCCGGTCCTGGGGAGTCGCTTTCTAAAGATTTCCCCCCCCTTCCCCGGTCGCCCCGTGTTGCATTTCTGCAACACCTTCCGCTTCCGCAAGGCGTCCGTTTTCTTGGATTCCTTCGCCGGCCGTCCGCCGGTCGTCACGCGTACGGTTCGCGTATGGTTCGGCGGTTGTCCTGCGTACGTCCTTTGGAAGGACCTTTACGATGTAAAGATCCCTTGGTAAGGACGCTCCAGGTTAAAGGATGTCGCCATCTCCGACATCCCACCGGGGCGAAAGGGGGTTCTTGGTCGGAACATCCCTGCGGGGGGATGAATCCGAGTCAAGCCCCCCGTCTCGCCTCGATCTGTTTAAGCTGGGCTATGATATAGCTCCATACGCGAATTCCAGCGCCCCATCTGCCGTCGATAGCACGCCTTAGGTTGTATTGAGCATCTAGCAGGGTCCAAGTCAAAGAACCGGGAGTCTCATTGTCGCGTAGGATTTTCCACTCCTCGGCCGTATGGTCGCGGGCCGCAAGAAGTTCGTCAATCAGGAACACGGTCTTCACCTCCTTTATCCACCTAGCGGATATTTCGGGCGGCCCGGCAACCGCCGCCACCATCCGGGGTCGACAATCCATCGGCCGGTCGCCGGGTCGAAGCGGTAGTCCAAGGGGTTATCATGCTCCGGTCCACGGGAACCGACGGGATGGATTACTTGCCGGAGGATCTCGGCCGCCCCACGGTCGATGAGGAACCGGATGATCTCCGGTTTTCGCTTGGCCAGCATGGCCCGGCGACGGGGGAGGAGAAATCCTTCCGGCGCACGGATGATCAACCGATCACCCCAAACCCTAAACTCTACGCCTCGCCGTTCAGCGCAGATTACCCAGGGCCGGATGGTCATAGGACCATCTCCTCCCGGCCATCATTTAAGAATGAAGTATGGATTTCATCGTCACCATCGTCACCATCGTCGGAATCTAATGCTGACGCGAATTTCAAGGGTGACGATAAGGGTGACGATAGCTCACGGGAAGGCGGTTGCGTCACCCGTTGCGTCACCCTGTCAGATTCAGTAGTATCAGTAATTGGTGACGAAGGTGACGAAGGTGACGAAGTCATCCCCTTGTTATCTTGTAAATGAATCAATCTTCGCCCGGTATGTGCTTCCCGGTAGAATTCCACCTCTACGCCGCTCTGCCGCAGGAACGTCCCTAGCCGCCGAACCTTATTGGCCATCGCCCGCGCCGAACCCGGCCAGGCCTTAGTTCTCTCCGCCCACGCGGGGGGCTGGAGAGCCGCCAATAACTCGGCCGCCGTCCCTTCCCACTCGGTCCGTTCAGTCAAGAGTGTTTTGATGGCCACGGCCACCGCGTCGGCCTCTAAAGTCGTCTCTACCGCTTCGGCCCGGTTCCCGGCATAGGCGGTCATAAACTCGCCACGTTCCCAGGGACAAGCACTTTCGCATGCCGCCGCCCACCGCGCGAAGTCCGCCATGCGCGGAAGACAATTAAGCCGGGTTGTCGCCCAATTCCGCAAGCCAGCACATACCGCGTCCAACAGCGCTCCAAGGATTCGCGGCCGCGCCGCCTCGAATTCCGCCCAGAAAGTAGCTTCGTCCCTCCGCTTCTCCTCAGGAATTGCCGGGAGAGTGATGACGATGGCCCGGTCTAAAAGGTCCGGCCGCCCGCCGAGATCGTCGATGCCGTTGAGAATGACGGGCCGCATGGCATCGAAGATGACCTCGTCGCTGTCGCTGTATAACTCCCTCGTCGCGAATCCGCCGCCGGTCGCAAGCCGGCATAACGCATCCGATAGCCAGGAGGAAAGACCGGACAGGTTGTCGAATGATAACACCCAGGCATTACTAGCCCCGATCATCAAATCTCGCTCGTCTCTCGGCGCCGTCCGCAGGGGAGCCGTCGACGGGTCCACCAGCGCACGCAGAACGCGGGCCGTCGTGGACTTCGCCGAACCTTGCTCACCCTGCAAGAGAAGAATCGGATAGGGTCCGATGGGTCGGAAGGCGGCCAGAAGCCAGGCCACTACTAACCGCCAGGCATCGTCATCGGGTAGGTTTAAGAATAGCCGCAGGTCCTCAATATTTCCGCCTTTGACGGGCCGAGGCAGGGGGAGCATTCCTCTTGTGCGCCGGAAGCGAACTGGCGGATTCGCCACCACCTCCCACCCGTCCGGCCCTACCTCTACCGCTGACCATATCTCATCGGCTAGGTCGAGGTAGATCCGGCCGTTCTTCTCCGCCACGCGGGTATAAACCGACACTTCCGGGCCACCGCCGAATTGTGCTTCAGCCTCCAGGGCCTCGATGACGTCGGCCACGGTTTGGCCGCCCGGCGGTTTCCCCTGGGTCGCACAGAACCGGCCCGTTAGCCAACGGCGAAACGGCCTGCTCCGCACCGGCCAGGTCTCCCGGTGGCCGTTAACCGAAAAGGTCGCGTAAACGTCCATCCCAGGAGTTTGGAAGTATTCTGCCTCACGGGCCAGGGCAAGAAGGACCTGCGCCTTTGTTTCTTTCTTCTCCTCTTTCTCGGCCGCATTATTGGTCTCTTTTTCCTTTTCTTTTTCAATTCCGGCCAAGAAAGTTATTGCTTTGGGGATATGTTGGGGAGGAATTTTAACTCTGGAGACTGCCAAATTTTGCCACCTCCTCGGCCGCCGCCACGAACGCAGAAAAGTCGCCCGCTAAACACTCGTCAAGGAGATACTCCCACCAGCTTAACCTTGCCGCCCGGCAGGCCAGGTCCTTGGCGGCCGGGTCGCCGTTTATGACGCGTTCCCAACCGCCGTTCATTAGTTCGCGGTGGGTTTCTCGGTAAAGGTCGGCCAGGCGGCCTTCAGCTTCTCGCATTGCCGTCCGGATAAACTCCTCCGCCATCCTTGTCCGGCGCACGGCCGGGGTCGACGGCCGGGGGACATCGTTGGGGAAAAGGTCGCGGAGACGCAGGCCCATGGCCTCGACGATCCGCCGGACCGTGCACCCGGCATGACAAAAAACTAAGATTCGCTCATCTTTGCCCACAGCAACCGAAAGACTAGGCGTCCGGTCTTCATGCGCCGGACACCGGGCGGTCCACCTACCCTCGCCCGCCGGCCGGACCGAGTCGCCGAGCCGGGCGAGGAAGTCGCCGACGCGCATCGCCGTCACCTATCCCCGCCGCGGAGTTCTTTGGCAAGTAGCTGCACCAAGGCGCGGCGCGGGATTAGCCGCTTGCGGCCGAGCTTAACAAAAGGCAGGATGCCGCCTTCCATTAATTGATAAAGTGTCGATCTTTTGATTCCTAAAAATGCCATGGCTTCGGTCGTGGTCAAAACACCCTCGCGCACAAGGTTTTCGCGCTCCTCGTACACCACGAGAATCCCTCCTTTTAGTCCACGCTTGCGTATTCGGGTTTATCCGGTTATAATTATAGCAGAGCATATTTCATATCCATTACCGTTGCATCCTATAAATCCAGTATTGACGCGGATAAAATTTCCCTCTTGACATGGCCCAATACCGTTACCCAATACCGTTATGCGAAAGGGTGACACTATGGCTAAGAACCGTCAAGCTTCCGCCCTTAAGCGGGAGTCCTTTGTCTGGCCTGCGCCGGATAAGGCAGATAAGGGGTTCCTATGGCGGGAAGACCTACAATGGGCCGATCCATCGGAGGAGTTCCGCTCCCGCGCCTACCAGCTCCCGCCATTCCTCGTCTGGAATCCCGAGATCAAGCGACGCCGGTATGTCGCCGTTCTGGAAGATGCGCAAGCCTGCTTCCTTCGCTTCGCCCGCCTCGCCGGACCGGATACTCCAGAACAGAGAGAAGCAATCCGCCGCTTCGCGGGTCGCTATGGTTTCCTCACCGGCGGCCGATGGGTCGCGCCGGGTGCGGGGGGTGAGGTCGAGCCGGGGGAGAGCCTCCACTTCTGGCGCCAGGAGATTCAGCATATGGCATGGGCCGTACAGGTTTTGATGGCCATGCCAGATCCAAAAGAGAGGATAGACGATGAACTTTTGCGCCGGATCATCTGGTGGCAACGGGACCGGGTAGGTTATATTCTGACGAACCTCCCCCGAGAGGAACTTCTTCGCTTTCGTGATGCGTGGGAAGTCTTCGAGTTCGTCAGGGGCGAATACCGGAGAACCGCAAAGGGAGGGACGCCGGAGGAGAGGCACAGGGCCTTATTCTCGGCCGGATGGCTGGCGGGAGTCGGGAAGAGAGACCGGATCTTTCGGCGCGTCGTCTGGGGCGCTCTCCGCCGGCCGGCCTTGGTTCTCCTCGCGGATTTCATCGCCAAGAAGCTGGCCGAATATCCCGTTGCGCTCCGGATCGGCATGGACGCGGAGAAGGGCGAACTCCGCTCCTTCCCTATGCCGGCGAATCTCCTCTCCGCTATGTGGCTTTTGCTTTATCGGGTTGTCGCGGGGGAGGCAAAGCTTAAGAAATGCGCACAATGCGGGGAATGGGGGGTCGCCAAATACAGCAATTGGCGGATGCATCCCGAATGCGCCAATGCCGAAAGGCAGGCACGGCACCGGAGACGGGAGAAAGGGGGTGATTAAGATGGCGAACCGTAAACGTCGCGGCCGTTCGGAAGGAGCCGTCTATCAGCGAAGCGAAGACGGCCTTTGGGTCGGGTCAGTTAGTCTAGGATACGGGCCGGATGGGAAGCGGAAGCGGGTCGTAGTCTACGGCCGAAGCAAGAAGGAGGTCCAAGAAAAGATCCTGAAACTACAGCAAGATGCGCTCCAGGGTCTCCCCGTCAAGCCGGAAAAGATCACGGTTCAACAGCACGTAGAGGATTGGCTACGGGCCATACAAGGCCAGGTCAGGGTAAGCACGCTCGCCCGCTATAAATACAACCTTCATACCTATGTCATTCCGTTCTTGGGGCACGTGAAACTCCAAGATTTAAATTACCGGAAGATTAACGCCCTATATGCCAAGCTGGATGACCAAGGACTGTCTCCCCGGACCATCTTTGACGTGGCCTCCGTCCTGCGTTCGGCCCTTGAAGATGCCGTCGTCAAAGGTTTAATCCCCAAGAACCCCGCGAAGCTGGCCGCCAAACGCTCGCCGGGCCACCAGGAAGCACGATTCATGACGCCGGAGGAAATCAGGTGGTTTCTTGAGGGAGTGAAAGGAGAACGGCTAGAAAACGCCTTCGTTCTTGCCTTGCATACGGGATGCCGCCCCGGCGAATGGTTAGGTCTTTCCTGGGATGCGGTAGACCTCGCACGGGGCACCATCACAATCCGGCAGGCATTGCACGAAGTGGAAGGGCAGGTCTTCCTCGGCCCGGTTAAAACCAAGGCCGGTCAGCGCACCATCTCCCTCCCACCGGCCGCCATCGAAGCCCTACAACGCCAACGCCGCCAACAGGCCGAAGAACGCCTCCGCGCCGGCGCCGCATGGAAGGATACCGGCCTCGTCTTCACCGACCAGACGGGAGGGATGCTCCGTCGTACCAACGTCGACAACCGGGACTTCGCCCGAGTTATTAAAAAGGCCAGGGCCTTGGCCGCCGAGGAATACGAAAAGCAGGGAATGAGCCGGACGGAAGCCCAGGCCGCCGCCAAGAAACTCTTTGTCGGGGTTCGGCTTCACTCTTTCCGCCATACCCATGCGGCCATGCTCATCGCCCAGGGAATCGACATCATGACCATCTCGCGCCGCCTCGGTCATGCCAACGTTCGGATCACGCTTGACCTTTACGGCCACCTGATGCCGGGGCAGGATGAGAAGGCGGCCGCCGCCGTGGAACGGTTCATCACGGCACTTGATGAGAATGGCTACAGTTTGGCTACAGTAAGGGGTCAAAAAAGGAACTTACAAAAAATCCCGGAGCCTTGAAAGTGGCTTCGGGACTGGGTTTGCGGTGGTGGGGAAGAGAGGAATCGAACCTCCGACCTCCACGATGTCAACGTGGCACTCTAGCCAACTGAGCTACTTCCCCTCTCGGTAGACCCATTTTACCATGGCGCCGCGCCGTTTGTCAAGCAACCCTCTTTAGCGCCACCTACCAGCGGTCGTAGTGCACCCTTTGCGGATCATAACGGTCGGCCGGCGGTTTCTCCTCGGCCGGCCGGCCGATGGGGATAAGCGCAAAGGGCACGATCTCCTCGGGTATCCCGAGTAGCCGCCGGAGGGCCTCCATGCGCTCGGCCACCGGATAGACGCCCAACCAGACCGAGCCGAGACCTTTGGCCGTGGCGGCGATGAGGATGTTTTCCGTGGCGGCCGCGCAGTCCTGGACCCAATAGGCCCCTTCGAACTTGGCTTTCTCCGCTTCGCCGCAGACGAGAATGGCCAAAGGCGCCTCGCGGATCATCTGGGCATGGGCATGAAAACGCGGGACCTCGTCGAGGAGGCGTCGTTCCCGGATGACCACGAACTGCCACGGCTGTTCATTCCCGGCCGAAGGGGCGCTCATGGCCGCCCGCAAAAGATCGATCACCACTTCTTCGGGAATCGGGTCCGGCAAGTACTTCCGTATGCTCCGCCGCCGCCAGACTGCATCCATGGACTGTCTCCTCCTTTGGGCGCTAATCCTTTTTATCTCTCACAAAGATCACAAAAGGCACAAAGAAATTTTTCATCAAATATCTCACTTGGTGATCTTTGTGGGCTTTGTGAGAGAATCCGTCTTTTTTCTCCCACAAAGATCACAAAGGAAATCAAATAAATATACGCTCTCCTCCTACCCTTTTCCTCCTCACTCCACCCCTCGGAAGAAATGGCCACGGGTAAACCCGGCCGGGGAGAAACGCGTCAGAGCGGCCTCTTCCCTTTCACCCAGCCGCCTGGCCCACCTCTTTTCGGCCACGGTCAAAAGACCTTCACGGTAGGCACGGACCACCGCCTCCGCGTACTCCGGCCCCCGGCCAGCCAGTTCGAGGCGGAAATCGGCGCCGGTGAGGACGAATTTTTCTAATTCGGGCAAGACGGAGAGGTCCACGCTGTTTTCAATGTGCAAGCGACAAAAACGATCGGGAATAAGGGGGAAGAGGATCCCCTTTCGGTCGCGCAGGTGGTAGGAACCTTTCTCACATGGTCGCCGACACCGGGCACGCGGAGTCCGTTTTCCGCCCACCACCGCCCCCAGGAGACATTGAGCGGAGAGCATCATCGCCAACCGTCCGTGGACGATGATCTCCGTCCGGCCGGGGTATGCGGTGGCCAGGGGACGGATCTGGGTCAGGGTTAGCTCGGGCGAAAGGGTGATAAGCCGGGCCCCTGCGGCCAATAGATACCGGAGGCTCCAGGAGTTGGTAACGTTCAGGGAAAAGTCCAGCGCCAACAAGCCCAGATCGTATCTCCGCGCCTCCCGCAGGAACCCGAGGTCGCCAAGGCGCGCCCCGTGAAGGCCCAACCTGCGCGCCCGCACCAGCTCCGCCGTCCAGAACGTCGTCTCGCGTTCGGGTGCCACCCGGGGTAAGGCCAGGAGGACCTCGCCACCTCTCCGGCGGGCCATCGCCAAAAGCTTCTCCAATTCCTCGTCCGGCCAGGTGTGGAGCCAGGTGGCGAGATAAAGGCGGTCGGCCCCGGCGGCCAAGGCCGCCCGGGCCTCGGCCGGGTCCCCCACCGTTGCCGCCAACCGCGGAGACCGGACGGAAGAAACGGAAGAAAAAGAAGCCGTTTCTTCCCGGGGTGGAACCGCCGGGAACTCGGCCGATGACGCCGAAGGGTAAGGAGGAGGAACATAAGAGGCCAGACGGGCTTCCTCCAGGGTCGCCAAACCACGACGCCGCAGATGGTTTAAGGCCGAAAGGGGAACCATCGTTCCGGGGGCCATATCCACCGCGATCTCACGCGGCCGCCAGCCGCTTCCCCCCGTCCGGCCGATATGGTGACGAACGGTCTCTTCATCGAGCGGCCTGGTATGGGCCGCCTGGGCCGGAAGGTCGCTTTCCACCACCACCCGGTGACCTTCGTCGTCTTCCAGGGTAAGGACCACCGGCTCGCCGGGCCGCAGATGGATGTGGGCAAAAAAGGGGAGCTCGATCCCTTCCCCGGTCCGCAAAGGAGCAAGTGCTTTCGCCACGAGCCCGGCTTCAAGGACCCGAAAGACCCGGTCCCCAGGCCTTACCTGAGCGCGCAGGGGCACGGTCAGGACCTCGCCGGCCATGGCCGTCTCCACCGGTCGTTCCTCGACGAACATGCGCTCGAGGACTAACCCCACCCGCCCACCTTTCTTTACCCAGATCTCGAGCATATCACCCCGGCTTACCGGCGCCGTAAGGACCATGGAAACCAGATCCCGGTTACGGTCCACGGCCATCACCCTGCCCACCGGACAGCCGCGGTTATTCGGCCGGGTCAGGCTCTGATAGGCCGCTCCTTGATCGCCCAGGAAGAAACCCGGCGTGAAGCCCCGGTTAAAGATCTGCGCCAGTTCGCGTCGTTCCTCGGGGGTGGGCGTGAACTCCGCGGGCCGCGTGACGAACCGGTCCAAGGCCTGCCGGTAAACCCGCACCACCGTGGCCACATAGGCAGGGTTCTTCATCCGGCCTTCGATCTTTAGGGCCTTGACCCCGGCTGAGGCAAGCCGCGGCAGGTGGGGCAAAAGACAGAGGTCGCGCGGAGAGAGGAGGTATTTCCCCTCTGCGGCCACCGTCCGACCATCCGGGTCGATGAGCTCGTAGGCCAACCGGCAGGGCTGGGCACACCTCCCGCGGTTCCCGCTCCGACCGCCGATGAGGCTGCTCATCAGACACTGACCGGAATAGGAATAACAGAGGGCGCCGTGGACGAAGACCTCGACCTCCGGTCCCACGGCGGCCATGGTTTTGACTTCCTCTTCGGTGGCCTCCCGGGCCAAGACCACCCGGGCGACGCCCAGTTTACCGAGTTCCCGGACGGTGGCGGCATTGACCACCGTCATCTGGGTACTGGCATGGAGCCGGGCCGCGGGAAAACGACGGCGGAGTTCGGTAAGGAAACCGAGGTCCTGGACGATGAGGGCGTCCGCCCCGGCCGCCAGAACCCTCTCCGCGTCGGTTAAAGCCTCTTCCATCTCCTCCTCCCGGAGAAGGGTGTTCATGGTCACATAGACGCGCACCCGGTGAAGATGGGCGAGCCGGATGGCCGCGGCCATCTCCTCCTCGTCGAAGTTCTTCGCGTACTGGCGGGCGCTAAAGGACTTGCCCCCTAAATAAACGGCGTCCGCGCCGTTGGCGATGGCCAGCCGAAGGGAGTCCATCTCCCCCGCAGGGGCAACGAGCTCGAGCAAGGTTACCACATCCCTGTAAGCTATATCCCCTGTTGGTCTTAGTGGCTTTGTGAGAGAATAATCCGATGTTTTTTACTCGCAAAGATCGCAAAGAACGCTAAGAAAAATAATTACTCGTCCTATCTCTTTGACGATCTTTGCGGTCTCTGCGAGAGACCCATCGTTTCTCTTATACAAAGATCGCAAAAACACCGAGAAAATTGGTTTCTGTTAAGTATATCCTCTTGGGGACCTTGGTGGTCTTCGTGAGAAAATCAACGATCTTTATTAAGCCAAGAATGCCAGGACCCGCGGGGCGATCTCGTCGAGCCGCGCCAGGCCAAAAAGAAAATTCTGGGCCCTATTCCCAAAGGCTAAGACCGGCACAGGGTTGGCCGTATGGGTCGGCACCCCCAGGTCTTCAATGTTCCCGTGATCGCTTGCGATCACCACCAGGTCTTCCTCCGGATCCGTCTCGGCCATAAGGGCGGCGAGAAAGGCATCCACCTCCCCGAGCCTCGCCAAGGCCAGCTCCATCTCCCGGGCATGTCCCACCAGATCGGTCTGGAAATACTCAAAAAGAACGAAGTCGGCTTCCCGGGCCAGGCGGGCCAGGTTCGTCCCGGCCTCGCGCGGGGAGACCAAAGGCACCGGATAACCCCGTTCGCGCAAAGAGGCGCAGGTGATGTCCTGGTAGACGGCCAGGCCGGCCAAAAGATCCGGGAGTAATCGTATGGCCCTCCCTCCCGCCAGGGCGGCCAGCGTGGTAGCCGAATGCCGCCAGCGGCCTACGGCCACGGCGGCGAAGTATTCGGCAGTGAAAGCATTGGCAAAAAGGGCCCTCCGCCCCCGCTGTTCCAGACGCCGGAAGATGCTCGCCTCCGCGATGAGCTGCCGAAGGGCCCGGCCGGGGAAACCGTTTTGGTGGCGGCCCAAAAAGGCCTGGGCATTGAGACCCGTAAGGAGAGAAGCTTGTCCGGTGGCGCTCTGGGGAAGGCCCGTCACTCCTAAAATGGGGTCCACGGGCACCCCGCCTCCTTTTTCGTTTTCCCAAGGGAAAGCGGGGGAAACGAGTTTTCGACCCATTGTTCTGGCAAGGAAAGGCATACTGTCCGGCCGGGCCAGGGGGTTGATCCGGGGGTCATCGGCGCCGAGTCCCACGCCGTCGAGAAAAACCATGATTATCCGCAAGGCCCGGCCTCCGTACATAGACAAGGTGGATACCCTACTCTTCCGAGCGAGTATTCGCCTCGGGGGCGCCCCCCTCCTGCCGGACCAGGCGGCTCAATTCTTCCCTAATGCGGCCGAGCTCCGCCCGGATATCTGCCAGGTTTTCCGCCACTTCCTCCCGGGGGATGACGCTGATCTTCCCGCATGCCTCCAGGACGACTTCTTTGGCTTCTTGATAGTCCTCCAGACCTTTCTTTCGCAGTTCCTGGCGGAGGTCGCGCAGGCTGATGTGTTCCCGTCGCAGGTTCGGCCGCAAGAGGCGTCCTTCATGGACCAAAACCGTCGGCTCACCCTCGAGCAATCTGGCGAACCACCGCCAGCGGAAGGCGAGGGCGGAGAGAAAAACCTCCAGGCCGCCCAACAACCCGAGCATGAGAAGACCGTCGAGAAGGGAGACCTTCCGCTCGAGTCCCACCAAGACCACGATCTCGCCGATGCCGACCATGATGACCAGATCGAAGAGGCTCAACTGACCAAGGGCCCTCTTCCCCATCAGCCTTACCGTGGCCAAAGCGGCAAAATAAACGGCCACCGGCCGAAGGAGATAGGCGTAAAGCACGGCCCAGGCCCGCGCCAAAACGAAGCACCCCCGGCTTATTATCTACCGGGGGACGCCGGGTCAATCGGGAAGGAATCCCGCCTAACGCCGTCCACAGACCGGGCAACGTCCTTTGGGGGACACGGGGACGGCATTGGGCCAGACATGGCAATTAATCGCCTCCCCCCGGTCGGCCGCCTCCAGCGGACAGCGGTCGTAGAAAAGAAGGTAGCCTTCAAAGGTCAGGCACCCATCGCTTTTCAACCCGCAACGGGGACAGACGAAAAGGGGGTAGGAAAGTAAACCCTTCTTTTCGAACCCCCGATAGTCGACCTTCCCGCCACAACCGAGACAGATGGCACCCTCGAGACGAGAAAAGTCGATCTGCCGGAGCCGGACCCCTTTGGAAGTGATGAGAAGGCGGGGTACATTGGATGGCAGGGAACGTTCCTGTAAAAGGTAGAAAAGCGGCGCCGCCCGTAAGAGGGGCGCGGTGAGAACCCCTTCCTCCACCCGCTGGCGGAGGGTGGGCAGGGGCAACGAGACCAAAATGACCACGATAAAGACCAGGATGAAAAGGGCCTTGAGTCCACCGAAGAA
>JAAYXC010000414.1 GCA_012516115.1 Bacillota bacterium
AGTCCTCCCGCGGTTCCACCCTGCTTGGCCACAAACCGGCCCGCTCTTTCGGTGACGCTCCGGAGCGCCCTTCAGCCCCGATCCCGGCCGGCTTCCACCACCCCCGGCTCGCTTGGCGGCACCTCCCGGGCTTACTCCTCTCCATCATTGCGTCGGTATTCGTTTTTGTGTTATTCAGTATAACAGAGGTTTCCGACGAGTGTCAATCCATGGCCACCGGACGTGGTTTTGTATGCGGTAGACCCTCGTTTTCCCATGCTATGCTATGGACAAAGGCGGCCATAACGGGTTTATCAAGGGGTAGATGAGGTGAAAGACGAGCCTTCTTACTGTGAACTCCATCGTCGCGGCGAACTTCATCGGCGAATAGAAGAGGCCTGGACACACCTTGAAGCCTGCGACCTGTGTGCCCATGTCTGCCGTGTCAACCGGCGCTTGAGAGGGCGAGGTGTATGCCGGACGGGTACCGAGATCCGGGTGGCAAGTTACGGACCACACTTCGGCGAAGAGGAAGTCCTGGTGGGGACCGGTGGTTCGGGCACCATCTTCTTCTCCGGTTGTAACCTTCGCTGCGTTTTTTGCCAGAACTGGGAGATCAGTCATCTCCGGGAAGGGGTGGATATTACCGCCCAAGAATTGGCCCGGATGATGCTGGATCTTGAAGCGCGGGGGTGCCATAACATCAACTTGGTCACCCCTACGCCTTACCTCCCGCAGATTTTGAGCGCCCTGGAGATCGCCTGCGACCACGGGCTCTCGCTCCCCCTCGTCTATAACTGTGGCGGATATGAGTCCTTAACCGCGCTGACCCTGCTTCGTGGCCTGGTGGATATTTATATGCCGGACGTAAAATTCGCCGACGAAGAGGTGGCCCGCCGGTTAACCGGCGCCGGAGATTACTTCGCCGTGGTCAAACGAGCCTTAAAAGAAATGCACGCCCAGGTGGGCGCCCTCCAGATCGGCGAGGACGGCCTGGCCAGGCGGGGCCTGCTCGTCCGCCATCTCGTCCTCCCCGATGGTCTGGCCGGCACGAAAGAAGTGCTTACCTTCATTGCCAGGGAGATCTCCAGGGATACCTACCTCAATCTCATGGACCAGTACTTCCCCCATTATCGGGCGAAAGAACACCCTCCCCTCGACCGGCCTCTTACCTCGGCGGAATACCAAGAAGCGTTGGCCATCGCCCACCGGTTGGGACTATGGCGTCTGGCTTGAGTTTAACCCACCTCAAGCTTGATGGCTAGGTCCAGACGCTTTCTGATCACCAGGGGAATATCCGGGTGCAGGATGCTCCCGTATTCGCGGAGCAAACGTAGGAGCTTAAGGCGGGCCCGGGTCCGTGCGTTATCGACGACTTTGGCCTCCATGGCCAGCTCACGTTGGATTTCTTTGGCGGCCAGGCCTTGCCGGAGAAGCTGGACCACCGCGAACTCCATCGGAGAAAGATAGGCCTGCAGGACGGCCCGGATCCTTTCTTCCGCCCATGCTTCCAGAACGATTTCCCAGGGATCGATCTCCCGTCCCGCCAGAGAGTCCAGAAGCGATCGACCTTCGTGCTGGCCAGTCTGGCCGTGCAGGGAAATAAGCCGCTGAAGTAACTGACCTTTCCTGGTCCTGGTCCGTTTGGCGGCGTTATTCAAATGCCGCATAATGCAGATATAGGCGAAGGTGCTGAATTTCACCGCGTAATGGACCGGATCGTACTCGGTAATGGCGTGGAGAAGTCCGATGGCGCCCTCCTGACAGAGATCTTCGTACTCCAGGTACTCTCCGCTGCGACCTCGGGCCAGATGATGGACCATGGGCAAGTACTTCCGTCCCAACTCTTCCTTGGCCGCCTCATCCCCCGCCCAGATCTTCTCCAGCAACAGAAGGTCGCGGCTTTGCTTCTCCGCCGACAACGGCAAGACCATCACCCCCACCCTGATAAAAAGTTATGGGCGGGTTGTCCGGTGCATGACGGAGAAAGATAAAAAACCCCCTCCCACGTGGAAGGGGCCGTCGGCCGCGACCTTTACGTAAGGCCTTAACGG
>JAAYXC010000453.1 GCA_012516115.1 Bacillota bacterium
CAATAACCTTCTTACCTACGCTCTATTGCCTCCTTTCTTGTTAAATTCATAGGCGCCGTTTGGCGCCAAAACCGATTTTCAACAAAAAGCATTGACGAATTGAGAAACGGTGCTTCTTAGCGCCGGGGTCTTATAGCAAGCTTAAAAACTTTCCCTTCGCATGAGAACCATTTTACACCACTTGACGGGACCCGCCCCACTAACGCCTAAAGCTCCAATAATACCTAAATCTTACCCTCTCTATTTTTTATGGCTCTTTTTCGAGTGGTGGTTGATTCAAACATATGTTCGTGGTACGATCTTCTTGTCAAACCAAGACAAGAAGGTGAACCACATGGAGCTTAAGCCGTTGCAGATGAGCTTTTCGGGAACGTTCCCAAAAATATTGTTCGGGATGCCGGTCGGAATTCCTTTTCGGTCATTCATTTTTAGGGCCTATATTCATGTGAAGCCTTTAATCGTCTGAATTCGGAAGACCGCAGTTCAACCTTGGAACACCTTAGCTAAAAAGGACATGCTTTAGTTGACCCTCTGATTTATCGAGTTTTAGCTTTTGGTTCATGGGAACGTTCCCGATTTCGCATAGTAATTTAGGATGAATGAGACAAGGGAAAATCACAAAAGAAGGAAAAAGAAAGAAGAGGTAAGGTGGGCGAGTTTTTATGGATCTTTAACCAAAGAAGCGGTCAGAAAAGGGGGTGATCGAAAGACCACTTAAAAGCGAGATGATTAAGTATAATCGGACTTTGTAATCAAAATATACCAGAAAAATCTTTGCCTGTCAAGGAGGTGCGATCCCTCATCTCTAAAATCTTACCGAAGGGAGATCGGACGCTTTGGGCGGGTTTTACCGCCTGTCCTCTTTCATTCATTAGAGAACGGTTCTCTTGACTGTCCAGTAACCCGCCAAAACCCAGGACCGATCCCGGAGGGAGATGATCAACTGATAGTAAAAACTCCTCCTTACCGTTGTCCATATAAAGCCCGCAAACAGGCTCGACAGAAAATGGGCTTTTCCCCTCGTGGGAAAAACGGCACCAGGGTGGCCGCGCCGCAGCAAGCGCAGAGTACCTCCACCGGTCCGGTGTTGACGGAGGCCGCCCGCCGGGCCTGCCGACATTCTCGACAATGTTTCGGTTCGTGGTGCAGACCGTGACGGGCGAAGAATTCCTGTTCTTCGCGGCTGAAGACGAAACTCGTCCCACAAGAACGGCAGGTCAAGACTTTATCTTCCAACCTCTTTTCCCTCCGAATCCTCCTTGACCTAAATAAGACTTTGCGTGAGCAAGACTTGACAGCGATTTAAGACTCAAGATTCAACTGTTTTTTCCTTTTTTCTTTCCCGGACGACCCTTTGCCAGGCCTGCCGGTAAAGGGTTCGGACTTTGCGGTCGGGGATCACACCGCCATACCGTTCTTCACGGTATACCTCGGCCAGATAGGCTAGATCTTCCTTCCGGTCGGGCACGAGGGGCAAGAGTCGGTGGATGAATTCCGCCGGCGATAAAGTAGGGGGTAAAAGGAGCCCCTGGGCACGCCCCCACAAAACCAGCCGGGCGAAGAGGCGCCGTACCAGACTTGGGGGGAAGAGAAGCCTGATGCGGGCCGTCTTTCTTCGCGGGGAGGAAAAACGGGTCCAACGACGGGATCTCACTCCGGGGAGCCGCGCCACCACGGCCTGACGAAAGAGATGGAAGAGGTTGCGGAGGAAGTTATAGAACGAACGGAAGAACGGCCCCAGGTTGTTCCACCAGTTTTTTAGCAGACGAATCAAACCGCGACAGGCGAGGAGGAAGAGACCCGTTGCCACGATGAAGGCCAAAAGAAGGGCGAAGAGATAGGAGAGGCCCATACCGAGAAGGAGTTCCGGCCGAAGAACCCCCGACGTCGCGGGAAGGGGGATGACGATGGGCTAAAACGACCTTGTGCGCATGGCCGTTCTTTGTTCCAGGGAAAAGAAGGAAGTAAATAGGTTAAAGAGTTTTCCGAGGTGCAGGGCACGGGCGCGTGGGGGACTGAGCTAGAGGGAGTTAGTCCCGC
>JAAYXC010000415.1 GCA_012516115.1 Bacillota bacterium
ATTACGATGTCACCGAGACGATGCTGAAATACTTCATCGAGCGGGTCTGCCCGCGGCCGAGGCTTTTTCTGCCCCAAGTCGTGGTCTGCGTTCCTTCCGGCGTGACGAGCGTGGAAAGGCGCGCGGTGCTGGAGGCGGCCATGCAGGCCGGAGCCAAGCGCACCTATCTCATCGAGGAACCGATGGCCGCCGCCATCGGCGCCGGGATCGACATCAGCGAACCCAGCGGCAACATGGTGGTGGATATCGGGGGCGGCACCACGGACATCGCCGTCATTTCTTTGGGGGGAATCGTGGTCAGCGAGTCGCTCCGGGTGGGTGGCGATAAGTTCGATGAGGCCATCATTCGTTATATCAAAAAAATGTATAACTTGATGATCGGCGAACGCACGGCCGAAGAGGTGAAGATTCAGATCGGTTCGGCCTATCCCGAGGGCGAAGGGAAGTCCATGGAGATCAAAGGTCGCGACCTCGTCACCGGGCTCCCGCGGACCATCAAGTTCACCTCGGCCGATACCTTCCAGGCCCTCTCCGAGCCGATCACGACCATCATCGACGGAATAAAATCCGTGCTCGAACGGACCCCGCCCGAACTGGCCTCGGACATCGTCGATAAAGGGATCGTCCTTACCGGGGGCGGGGCTTTGCTACACGGCTTCGCCCGCTTGTTGAGCGAGGAGACGGAGATCCCGGTCCACCTGGCCGAGGACCCCATGTCCTGCGTGGCCCTGGGCGCCGGGAAGGTCCTGGAGTACATGGATGAGCTCAAAAACAGCCTGGTGGTGGGCAGTCGCTCGGTCTAGATGCGGGTTTTACGTTTTTTATTGGGCCGGCCTTCGTTACGGGTCGGCTTTTTCATAAGGAGGTCTTTCATTGAAAAACTCTATGTGGCGGTTCTGGCCGCCGGGCTGGGGACGCGGATGCGCTCGGCCCATCCCAAGGTCCTCCATCCCCTGGGAGGCCGGCCGATGCTGGAAAGAGTTCTCGCGGCCGTCACGGCCCTTGCGCCCGTGGAAACGGTGGTGGTGGTGGGCTACGGGGCAGAGGAGATCCGGGCCGCCATCGGTGAGGGCGTCCGTTATGCGGTTCAGCGAGAACAGCTCGGGACCGGCCATGCCCTGGCGGTGGCCGTGGCCGCCTTGAGCGACCGCGAGGGAGATCTCCTCGTCTTGTACGGGGACATGCCCTTTCTCCGCGCCGAGACGCTCGCTGCGTTGGTGGCCCATCACCGGCGGACGGGCGCCGAGGCGACCCTGCTCGTGACGAGGCAGGGACCGGAATCGCGTTTTGGGCGCATCATCCGCGATGCGGAGGGACGTTTCCTCCGAATCGTGGAGTATAAAGACGCCACCCCCGCCGAAAGGGCCATTGCCGAGGTGAACGCCGGGGTTTACTGTTTTCGTCTCGGGGCGCTGGTGGCCAACCTTCCCCGCTTAGAACCGAACAATGCCCAGGGTGAGTACTATCTCACCGATCTCTTCCCCTTCATCGCCGCCGCCGGCCGGGTGGAAGCCGTGGCACTGGGCCGGCCGGAGGAGTTTTACGGGCCCAACGATCGGGCGGAACTGGCCGCGGCCGAGCGGAAGCTCCGGGAAGAGATCAACACCCGTCATCTTCTGGCCGGGGTGAGCATGCCGGATCCGGCCGCGGTCTATATCGAGGAAGGGGTGATCATCGGCCGTGATACGGTGCTTTATCCCGGCACCGTCCTCGCCGGTCGGACGGAGATCGGCGAAGGATGCTCGCTGGGCCCGGCGGTGGAGATCCGGGATTCGCGCCTGGGATCCGGCGTGCAGGTGGCCCATTCCGTGGTAATAGAGAGCGAGATAGGGCCCCACCAGCGGGTCGGGCCGTTCATCTATCTCTACCGGGGAGTGGCCAGCGGCGGGGTGGTCCCGGCGATAACCGGGCCCTGGCGGCCGACCGTCGTTCCCGTCGGAGAGGGGCCCGGAGGATCCGATTAGGCCCTTCTTCCTCCCATCCGATGTTTTAAACCAGGTACCGTCAACCGCCTTCCCCGGTACGGCGGTTCTTCTCCGGGACGTTCGTCCCCACTTCTCCGTCCGTCGTCCCACCTCCCGGCCGCGGCAAAAGACCATCGGCTCCACGCCCTTCGTCGAGTTTCGCCAAGCACCCCCCTTCGTTATGTTCCGTCCAAACTGCCGAAAGCGATAACGCTTTCATGCGAAGAAAAGCCACCGGTTCGGCCGGGAAGCCGTGGTTATCCCCTTTGATTTAAGATCGATCAAACCAGGAGTTCGGGCGGGAGTTCCTGGCGGAGATGGAGAAGGTCGGCGAAGAGGTCGCCGACTTTTTCCAGCCGGGCCAGGGCCTTGGGCAGGAGAAAATCGGGCGGATTCGTCGTCGGGAGTTCTTCCCAGGTCACGGGGAGGGAGACCGGGGCTCCTGGTAACGGCCGGAGGCTGTAAACCGAGGCGATGGTCTTGCCGCGCAGGTTCTGGAGATGGTCCAGGTAGACTTTACCGGCCCGTTCGCTTACGCGGCGGACGTTGGTGGCCAGTTCAGGCATGGCCGCGATGACCGCCTCGCCCAGGCGCTTGACGAAAGTGGCGGTCTGGCGGAAAGTGTATCGCGGGGCAATGGGCAGGTAAAGGTGGAGCCCGGTGGCCCCCGAGAGTTTTGGATAGAGGGCCAGACCCAGCCGGTCGGTCAGGGTTTTGATGGCCTGGGCCACGCGGACGGCGTCGGCGTAGGTGGCGGGTGGCATGGGATCGAGATCGAAGACGGCATAGGTGGGCCGTTCCAGGTCGTAACGGGTGGAGAGCCAGGGGTGGAATTCGATGGCCCCCAGGTTCACCGCCCAGATGACGGTGGGGAGATTGTTGGCCATGCTGTAGCGAATCACCCGGTCGGCGGACGGGATCTCCACCGTCTCGACGAAATCGGGCGTCTCCGGGCAATCTTTTTGGTAGAAATACTCCCCGGTGATCCCGTCCGGATAACGGGCCAGGGAAAGAGGGCGATCGCGCAGGTGAGGGGCCAGAAGCGGCCAGACCCGGACGTAATAGTTCATGATGTCGGCCTTGGTATAGCCCTCCTCGGGCCAGAAGACCTTGTCGAGGTTCGTTACGGTTAATTCCTGACGATCGACCGTGACGGTGGGCAAATTAATTCCTCTCTCCCGGCCGTGGCCGCCGATCCGACCCGGCAGTAAAAGTATACCCAACGGAAACGCGGCCTTTCCTTCCCTCCGCTTTCACGCAACATCCGGCAGAAAGACGCAGCCCCGCTTTTTTTATGGTAAAATGGAAGCATCGCTGAAAGGAGCATATTCCGTGTTCACCATCGAGCGACTACAACGGATCCGGCGGATCCTGCTGGAGAAGAAACGGGTGGAAGTGACCGAGCTGAGCCAGGTCTTCGGGGTCTCCGAGTCCACCATTAGACGAGATCTGGATAAATTAGAAAAAGAAGGTTTTTTGCGCAAGACCTATGGCGGGGCCGTCCTGGCCGAAGATAGCGTCGTCGCGCCGGAGGATAACGATCCCCTGACCATGGAGCGGACCAAGATCGCCCGTTTAGCCGCGGATATGGTAGGCGAGGGGGAGGCGATTTTTCTCGGCGGAGGACCGGTTTGCCTCCGGTTGGCCGCTTGCCTTGCGGGCAGGCAGAGACTGACCGTGGTCACCAACGACCTGGAGATCGCGGTGGAACTTGCCGAGGCCCCTTATGTGAACGTCAAGGTCACGGGTGGGGAGTTGATCCCCGGTACTTTTAGCCTGGCCGGCTCGGGGGCCCTGGAGTCGATCCGCGGCCTCTGTTTCAACAAGCCTTTTCTCGCGCCTACCGGCGCCGATCTGAAGTTCGGCTACGCCGTGCCAACGCTGGGCGAAGCCCAGCTGATCCGGGCCGTCACGGCGGTCACCCAGGAGATCGTGGCCCTCCTCGATCGCACGGTTTTCGGTCGCCTGGCCCTGGCGCCCGTGGCGGGATTGGCGGAGATCCCCACCGTGGTAACCACCAACCTTCTCCCCCATGACTTCAAGGCGTTCTATCTCGCCCATCAGGTCAAGGTGTTCACGGCATACGAGCTCGCCCAACCGGGCGCGCGGAGGTGATGCCCTTGAGCCTTCTCGAGTTGTCCAGGATCGGCAAATCATCGGCCGGACGCCCGGTGTTGCAGGAGGTGGATCTGGTCCTCGAAGCCGGCCAAGGTCATATTCTGATCGGCGAGAACGGCGCAGGCAAAAGCACCATCTGTCGGATCATCGGCGGCGACCTTTGCCAGGACCAGGGTGAACTCCGCCTGGACGGGAAGGTCCGGCGGTTCGCCAGCCCACGAGAAGCCCGCGCGCTCGGTATTCGGGTTGTTCCCGAGGAACAGGCCATCTTCCCCCACCTGTCCGTGGCGGAGAACATTTTCATCGGCGAGGAACCATCCCACCCCTGGTTTCCCCCTATCGTCGATAGAGAGCGCATGTTCGCCACCTGTTATCGCTTCTTCCGCGAATACGGGATCAGGCTGGACCCCGATCTCCCCATGCATCTCCTCGGTCTCGGCGAACAGCGGCTGGTGGAGATCCTCCGCGCGGCCATGACCGATCCGCGTTTGATCGTCATGGACGAGGTAACCGCCAGCCTCTCGGAGCCGGAACGCCAGATGATCTTCGGCCTCCTCCGGGCGTTGATGGCCAAAGGCGTGGGAGTGTTACTGGTTACCCACCGGCTCGAGGATCTCCGCCATTTCGGTGATTGGGTCACGGTGCTCAAGGAGGGCCGGGTGGCCGCCAGCGGCCCCCTGGCCGCCCTCTCCCTCCCCGAGATCGTCAAGCTCATGGCCCGCGAACGTGCGCCGGCCTGTTATCCCCGGTTGCGATGCAAGCCCGGGCGGGTTCTTCTGGTGGTGAAGAACCTCTCCCGTCCACCGATCCTCGAAGGGATCGATCTCGTCCTGCGGAGCGGGGAGGTACTGGGATTGGCCGGCTTGCTCGGATCCGGCCGTACGGCTCTGGCCCGGGCGATCGCCGGCATCGACCGGATCTCCGGCGGGGAGATATGGATCGACGGGCGAAGGGTCACGCTCAAAAATCCCTCCGACGCGGTGCGTCTCGGGATGTGTTATCTCACCGAGGATCCGCGGGGAAAAGGTCTCTTCCTCTCCCTCAACGTCCCGGCCAACATCACCATCACCGATATGGACCGCGTGCGGGACGGATTCTTTCTCAACTTTTACCGGGAGGAACTTCTGGCCAGGGGCTATATCGACGAACTGGGCATCGGCCTCCCAAACCCCCATGCCACCACCGCCCAGTTGAGCGGGGGCAACCGGCAGAAGGTGGTCCTGGCCAAATGGCTCTATCGTTCGGCCAGGATTTTCGTCCTCGATGAACCCACCAAGGGCCTGGACATCGAGACCAAACTCGATTTCTACAACATCATCAACGAACTGACCCGCTGTGGGGCCGGTGTGATCTTCATCTCTTCGGATCTCCAGGAATTGCGGGGCATGTCCGATCGGATCCTGGTGATGTATGGAGGGCGGTTGGTCGGTGAATTGGCCAAAGAAGAAGCCACCGAAGAACGCCTGCTCATGCTGGCCATGGGCGGCGATCCGACCTAAAGAGGCGTCCTTCGCGTTCACTTTTTTCATCAATTTTACAACATTGATCAACAATGCGCAAAAGTCTTATCCAATAAGAAGGAATATGACAAAAAACGGCGAATGATCCATGCCGGGATAAACGCCCGCCGAAGGCGGGGAGACCGTTATCCCGGGAGGTGGTCCGGTGCAACAGTTCACGAAGGTCTGCCGGTGAGAAATACAAAAGGCAAAGGGGGTAATGGCAAATGAGCAAGATCGTGCGTATAGCCATCGTGGGCCCGATGCTCCTGGTTTTGCTCCTCATGTCCGTCACCGGGGCGGCCAAGTTCAAGGTCGGGTTGTCCATGGCCACTCTGGCCGAGGAACGATGGAAAGTCGATCGCGATCTTTTTAAAGCCGAAATCGAGAAGCTGGGCGGCGAAGTGATCGTGGCCGCGGCCAACGGCGATGAAAACCTCCAGAACAGCCAGGCGGAGAACCTCATCACCCAGGGGGTGGACGTCCTGGTGGTCATCGCCCAGAACGGCGAGACCGCCAGCGCCATCGTGAACTCGGCCCATAAATCGAAGGTCCCCGTCATCGCCTACGACAGATTGATCAAGAACTGCGACCTCGATCTCTACGTCTCCTTCGACAGCGTCAAGGTCGGGGAGCTTATGGCCGAATACGTCTGCCGGTTGCGACCCAGCGGCAACTATTTCATCATCAACGGCTCGCCCACGGATAACAACGCCCATCTGGTGCGCCAGGGCTTCTATAACGTGCTGAAGAAATACCCGAAGATCAAGGTGGTCTTCGAGCAATGGTGTGACAGCTGGTCGCCGGAGAAAGCGTTGAAACACGTGGAGAACGGTCTCACGCAGTTCAAGAACGACGTCCAGGTCATTCTCTGCGCCAACGACGGCACCTGCGGCGGAGCGGTCCAGGCCCTGGCCGAACAGAAGCTGGCCGGGAAGGTCTTGACCACCGGCCAGGATGCCGAGCTGGCGGCCTGCAAGCGGATCGTCGCCGGCACCCAGGCGGTAACGATCTACAAGCCCATCAAGAAGCTCGCCCTGGCGGCGGCGAAGGCCACGGCCGAACTGGCCGCCGGGAAGACTCCCTCGGAGATCAACGAGAAGGTCAACAACGGACGTAGCGATGTGCCGTCCATCATGCTGATGCCGATCCAGGTCGACAAAAACAACATGCGCGAGGTTATCGTGGCCGACGGCTATCACACCGAGGAAGAGATTTACGGGAAGTGATCGTCCGACCATCGGCCGGAGGGTGGCCTCCCCCACCCTCCGGCCGGATCGGCCTCCTCATTAGGCACGCGAGAGGAGAAGACAGATGTCCGGTTCCTGTCTGCTTGAGATGCGCGGCATTTCCAAGGATTTTCCCGGGGTCCGGGCGCTGGATCGGGTCGATCTGGAGGTAAGGGAAGGGGAGATCCACGCGCTGGTAGGGGAGAACGGTGCGGGCAAATCGACGCTCATCAAGATCCTGGGCGGAGCTTATCCGGCCGGTTCCTACGAGGGTGAGATCTTCCTCGCCGGCCAGCGGCGGCGTTTCCACAGCATCCACGACGCCGAATCGGCCGGTATCGCCGTGATTCACCAGGAACTGACCCTGATCAAGGAGATGACCATCGGCGAAAACATCTTCCTCGGTAACGAACCCACCCGGCGGAACGGGCTGGTGGACTGGGATCGACTCTATTTCGAGAGCAGGCGCCTGATGGAGCGCGTCAAGCTCGAACCGAACGTGCACCGGAAAGTAAAGGAGATCGGCGTCGGCCAGCAACAGTTGGTCGAAATCGCCAAAGCCCTCGGCAAGCGGGCGAAGATCCTGGTCCTCGATGAGCCGACCGCCGCCCTGACGGAGGGGGAGACGGCCAACCTCCTGGCCATCCTGCGCGAGCTGAAGGCACAGGGGGTGACGTGCATCTATATTTCGCACCGCATCGGTGAAGTCTTTCAGATCGCCGACCGCATCACGGTTTTGCGCGACGGGTGCCGCATCGGGACGGCTCCCGTGGCTGAACTGGACGAACGGAAGGTCATCCGGATGATGGTCGGGCGGGAATTGGCCGAGCTCTATCCCCGGGAGCCACGGCCTCTCGGTCGGATCGTCCTCGGCGTGGAGGATCTCTCGGTGGAGGATCCTGCCCGGCCCGGGCATGCGCTGTTACGGGAAGTCTCGTTTTCGGTGCGGGAGGGGGAGATCCGCGGTCTGGCGGGGCTCATGGGTGCCGGTCGCACCGAGCTGGTGACGAGCATCTTCGGTGCCCACCCCGGAAGGCGCATGGGTACCATTCGGATCGACGGCCGGCCGGTGCGGATCACCTCACCGGTGGAGGCCATCCGCCATGGTCTGGCGCTGGTCTCGGAGGATCGCAAGCGTTACGGACTCGTCCGGCAGATGAACGTCATGGCCAACATCACCCTGGCCAGCCTCGACCGGTTGACAAGAGGGAGCGTGCTGGATCAGAACGAAGAGATCAAGCTGGCCTCCGCATGTGTGGAGAAGTTGCGGATCAAGACCCCTTCCCTGGAGACGCGGATCGATACCCTGAGCGGCGGGAACCAGCAGAAGGTGGTCGTGGGGAAATGGCTTCTGACCAAACCCAGGGTGCTCTTCCTCGACGAGCCGACCAGGGGGATCGATGTCGGGGCCAAGGTGGAGATCTACCGGATCATCAACGACCTGGCCAAAGGGGGTGTGGCGGTGGTGATGGTCTCCTCCGAACTGCCGGAGGTAATCGGGATAAGCGATCGGATCCTCGTGATGTGCCAAGGCCGGATAGCCGGGGAACTCCCCGGGGCCGGGTGCACGCAGGAGCAAATCATGCGTTTGGCGACGGGGGGTAGATAGAATTGGCGACCCAAGGAGCCCTTGCCGTAGGCTCCCATGCCTCTCGATCCCGTTTTCGTTTCGATCTCCAGGCCTACGTGATGGTCATCGCCCTGCTCGTCATCTGGGCGTTGTTCTTCATCCTTACCAAAGGGACGTTCCTGACTCCGCGTAATCTCTCCAACCTGGCCCGGCAGATGTCCATCACCGGCATCCTGGCCATGGGCATGGTCCTCATCATCGTCGCCGGCCATATCGATCTCTCCATCGGATCGGTGGTGGGACTCTGCGGCGCCGTGGCCGCCATCCTCCAGGTCAGGATGGGATGGACTACCCCTGCCGCCGTGCTGGTGGCCCTGATGCTGGGCCTCGCCGTCGGGCTGTGGCAGGGTTTCTGGGTCTGTTACCTGAGGGTGCCCGCATTCATCGTCACCCTCGGCGGGATGATGATCTTCCGCGGCGTCATCCTCGGAGTCACCGAAGGCCAGACCATCTCGCCCCTGGAGCCTGATTTCGTGCGCATCGGCCAGTCCTTCCTTCCGTTGCACATCGGCTGGCTGCTGGCGGGGCTGGCCGCCCTCTGCTGCATTTATCTCCGCCTCAAACGCCGGTGGGAAAGGCAGCGTTACGGGTTCGAGATCTTGCCCCTGCCGTTGGAACTTGCGGCCATCGCCGGTATCATCTTTCTGATCGGGCTGGCCGTCCTGGTCATGAACAGCTACGAGGGCGTGCCCATCCCCGTCCTGCTCCTGCTCCTCCTGGCCGTGGTCTTCGTGGTGATAAGCCGCAAGACGAAGTTCGGCCGGTATCTCTATGCCATCGGCGGTAATGCGGAAGCCGCGCGGCTCTCCGGGATCGACATCCGCCGGAATACCCTGCTGGCCTTCGTCCTCATGGGGTTGCTTTGCGGGATCGGGGGCGTGGTGCTCACCGCCCGCCTGAACGGAGCCACCACCTCCGCCGGCACCTCCTTTGAGATGGATGCCATCGCCTCCTGCGTGATCGGCGGGACCAGCCTCATGGGCGGCGTGGGGAGCGTGGTGGGGGCCATCATCGGCGCCCTGGTCATGGCCAGCCTGGATAATGGAATGGTCCTCCTCAATACCCCCACTTTCTGGCAATACATCGTGAAGGGCCTGATCCTCATGGTGGCGGTGTTGATCGATTTCCAGACCAAGCAGCGGACGGCGTAGGTTTTACTCCGCCCGAGAAGGTGGAGCGGGTTCCACCGGAAATACAAAGACTAATACAAAGGCGCCGGGCAGCCTTGGCGAGGGCATTGTCTATAGTCAGAGAACCGCCTGACGCGGGGCGGCAAACTCAGGCAGAGGAACCGTAAGAGAATCACGATGCCAGCCTTCTTCGCTACTTGACCTGCATCGATTATACCACCAACGCATCGCGAACCAGGGGCTGGCGCCATAATTATGCCTTTTTTGGGCCAAAGGCAGCGGGGTCAAAGGGCGGGGCGATTGCGGTTCTGCTTGCAACGCTTCCCGACAGGCACGACGGGGCAAAGCCTGGGACGAAAAATGACAGACCGTTTTGACTCGCTTGAACGAAGCGAGGCCGAACCTCTTGCTGAGAGGAGCGTCGAGATGCCTGACGAGAACGGTTGGCGTTACTTCTTCGATCGGTACGCGCCGCGGTACATGGAGGAAAGCTTCACCCGGCACACCCTGGCCGAGGTGGACTTTATCGAAGAAGAATTGGGCTTGGCCAAAGGCAGCGCCATTCTTGACGTGGGCTGCGGCACGGGTCGGCACGCGCTGGAACTGGCCAGGCGGGGTTTTGTCGTCACTGGAATCGATCTTTCAGCCGCCATGCTGGCAGAGGCGGCGAAGGTCCGCGATCGGGAGGGGCTCCGGCTTACCCTGATCCAGCCCGACGCGACGGAGTTCAGCCTGGATCGCGCCTTTGACGCCTGCATCTGCCTGTGCGAGGGGGCCTTCGGGCTGCTGGCAGCGGATGAGGACCCCATCGGGCGGGATCTGAAGATCCTTCGTAATATCGCCGCAATTCTTAAACCCGGGGGTATGTTCCTCCTTACCGCGTTGAACGCCTTGCGGATGGCCCGCAAATACACGGATGAGGACGTAGTCGCTGGCCGCTTCGATCAGTTGGGCACGGCCGAGGTCTATCCTCTGCGCGAAATACTGCCCGAGGCGCCGGCAGATCTCCTGGTCAAGGAGAAAGGCTTTACCGCCGGTGAGCTGACCCTGCTCCTTGAGATCGCCGGGTTGACGGTGGAAGGGATCTGGGGCGGAACGGCCGGCAACTGGGGAAAGAAGCCGCTGCTTCTGGACGAGATGGAGATCATGGTCCTGGCGAAGAAGACACGATGACGATCCGGCCCGCACTTGCAACGGATCCTAGATGGACGTGGCCTTGATCCAGGCCTACGCCGGAGAGATCGATCGCCCATGCCAATTCGCTCGCGCAGCGGGCGATTTCGATCCGCCCGAGCCAACACTTTTTGGTTCAGCTTTCGCAGGCCGCCACTCAGACTGGTTCTCTGATGGGACTTCGGTCAGGATTGGATTGGCAGCCTTGACGTGAAGACGCCGAAGGGAAGGCCTGGTTTTGCAGGCCCCGTCCACAAAGATCGAGGCCTTCATCCCCGCCCGGCCTCATCCGGCGGGAAACGGCATTCCTCCGGCGCCAGATCGCCGCGTAGTCCTTTATAAAGGGGATGTCGCAAGGTCCCCCGCTCCGTCAGTTCGAGGTACTGAACGTCGCAGACGAGGCGCGGTTCCGTCCAGATGAGATCTTTCCGGGGCGAAGAAGTCCCGGTGAAGGGGCATTTCTCCGTCTGGAGCTTTGCCAGTTCCCGTCCGAGCAGCCGGAGTTCGGCCCGGGTGAAACCCGTACCCACCATCCCGTAGTTCCGCAGCCGCCCCTCGGTGTACGCACCGAGCACCAGGGCGGAGATCTCGCCCCGGGTCGTGGGGTTCACCGTATAACCGCAGATGACGAAGGAAGCGGTCTTGACCTTCTTGAACTTCACCCAGTAGCGGCTGCGCCGGCCCGGCAGGTATGGGCTTTCGATCTGCTTCCCCACCACTCCTTCGAGGCCGAGCCCTGTGGCGGCGGCGAAGTAGTCCTTTCCCCGCCCGGGTACGGCCTCGGCGGCCACCAGGGCTCCGTGATGGTCGGTCAGGGTCTCCGTGAGCATCTCCCGGCGGCGCCGAAGAGGTTCCCGCATCACCGGACGCCCCTCGTAGTACAGGAGATCGAAGACCACGTAGACCACGGGGATGGCCCTGCCCAGCCGGGCGATGGCCTCCGGCCGGCGTGCCTGGTGGCGTTTCTGCAGATTCAGGAAGCTCGGCCGGCCGTCCCGGAGGGCCACGATCTCTCCGTCGAGAACGCAGGGGGCGTGGCGGACCGCCTCGTGGAGGTTCGCCAGTGCGGGGTATAAGTCGTCGAGTGGTTTGAGGTTGCGGCTCTGGAGCCTGGTCATTCCGTCTATGAAGGCCAGGCAGCGGATGCCGTCCCATTTGAGCTCGAAGAGGTGATCGTCGGCGTCGAAGGGTTCGGCCGAAACCGCCAGCATGGGGGGGATGGCCCGGGGGAGCCGATCGTGGACCAAAGAAATCGCCCTCATCCGCCTTGGCTAAAGTAATACATTATCGGAAACGGGAAGGGGAAGGATGGCCAAGGAGGTAAAACCACGGCCGTATCTTTTTGACAGCTTCGGGAGACCGCTCACCGCGCCCCTCGCCGCCGGTCGCCGGCACCCGCCCCGGCTCCGGCCGGTTCGCCTTCCCGACCAGCCTTGGCTTTTTCTTTCTCCGTTGCCGCCAGGGAAGCACGCAACGCCTCCATGAGGTCGATGACCTTTCCTTTTTCCGGTTCGGGCGGGGTATAGATCTCTTTCCCTTCCACCTTGGCCGCGATGAGCTTGCGCAGTTCTTCTCGGTACCGGTCGGTGTACTTGGCCGGTTCGAAGTGGCCGCTGAGATTGGCCACGAGGGCCACGGCCATCTCCACCTCGCGCTCGTCCAGGGGTACTTCGCGCAGGGCCCCCGGGAGTTCGGCTGCGGCGCGGATCTCATCGGGATAGTACATCGTGACCATCATGACGACTCCGGGGCCCACCCGCAACGCGCAGAGGCTCTCCTTGGTCCGGATGACCGTGCGGGCGATGGCGATCTTCCCCGTCTCGCGCATGGCCCGCTTGAGGAGGGCGTAGGCTTTTTCGCCGCCCGGGGCCGGTTCCAGATAATAACTTTTCTCAAAGAAAACGGGGTCGACCTCGGCCAGCTCCACGAAGTCGAGGATATCGATGGTCTTGGTGGCCTCGCCGGGGAGGCGCGCGAAGTCCTCCTCTTTGAGCACCACGTAACTCCCGGGCTGGTATTCGTAGCCCCAGACGATCTCCTCCGGAGGGACTTCTACCTTACAGACCGGGCAGCGACGCTGGTACTCGATGGGGGTCTTGCACCGTTCGTGGAGGTAGCGGAAACGCAGATCGTTTTGCTGGGTGGCCGCGTACATCTTGACCGGGATGTTGACCAGGCCGAAGCTGATGGCGCCTTTCCAGAGCGGGCGCATGTCTTCGCCTCCCCCCGTATTATGCCCTCAAATCACCTCTTTCATGGTCCGGAAGGAAGGCTTTGTCCCTTTGGGGGGAAGGGTGAAGTAAAAAGTGCTCCCGACCTCCTTCATGCTTTCGACCCAAATCCGGCCGCCGTGGGCTTCCACCAAGACTTTGGTGATGTAGAGTCCCAGGCCCAGGCCATCGGTATGGTCGCGGACGGCCGGCGCCCGATAGTAACGGGTGAAAAGATGGGGAAGCTCCTCGGGGGCGATGCCCCGGCCGCGGTCGGCGATGGCCACGAGGACATGGTCGGCCTCGGGGCGGAACGAGATGGTCACCGGCGATTCTGGCTCCGAGTATTTTAAGGCGTTGGTCAGGAGATTGATGAAGATCCGTTCGAGCCGGTCGGGATCGGCCGCCACCGCCGGAAGATCCGGAGGGGATAAGATGATGATGCGTTCGGTCTTCATCGTGCATTCAAGACGCTCGAGAAGCTCGAAGAGATAGTTCGGGAGGTCGATTTCCTTTATTCTAAGACACAACTGTCCCGCTTCAAAGTGGGCTACATCCACCAGGTCCTGGATTAAAGTATTCATCCGCCAGACGGTGGCATAAATGGCCTGGGCTCCCCGTCGCACGCGGTCGGGCCGCTCGGCCGTGCGTTCGATGAGCTGGGCCTGGGCGGCGATGACCGTTAACGGCTGGCGAAGATCATGGGAGATGATGCGGAGATAATCGCCTTGGACCTCCTGAAGCTGACGGAGATCGCTTAAGGTGTGCCAGAAGACGATGGCCCCGAGGATGTTTCCCTCATCCACGATGGGCACGGCGGAGACCAGGATGGGGAGGGATCGGCCGCAAGCATTGGTGAGGATTAGGATTTCCCCTCCGGTCTTTTCGCCTCGGAGGACGCGGGCCAGGGGGAGTTCCTCGGTTCCGAGGATCGCGCCGTTCAACCGACGGAAGGCGACCCGTCGGCCGATCTCTTCCACCGTGAAAGAGAGAGGATTGAAACCTAGCGCATCGACGGCCGGACGGTTGGTGCGGCGGACCACGCCCCCGCGGTCGAGGAAGAGGAAACTCTGGAGCAGCTCGGTGAAGAGTCTTTCCAGCCATGATATTTTCCCCGTGGTAAGGGTGGCAAAGACTGAGTCCGGCAGGTCGGACGAGCATGGGTTTTTTTTATTCAACTG
>JAAYXC010000416.1 GCA_012516115.1 Bacillota bacterium
CATAAATTACAAAATTTTACTTCTAAGAAAATAACAAACACGATGAAATCAATCCATGAATCAAGCAGTTTATCCAGGCTTTTTCAGAGACCTCAAAGACTTAAATTCGCCTGGGCAAAACAGGAATTTTTCTGCATATCCGTATGCATTGCATTCACTGTATACAGTGTATACTATAATATCTCCCTTGTCAATAGGTCATCACAAAACTAACTCGCCGTTATTTACTCTACAAACTCGCCTGCCACCCTCCGCCCATTTACATAGTTCGCCGCCTCCGAGGCAAGAAAGACCGCCACCCCGACGAGTTCCTCCGGCGGCCCCAACGGCCCAGGGGGCCTCGCGCTCACCAGGAGTTGAGACTCCGGATGTTCCTGAAGCGGTTTGGTGAGATCCGTGAGGAAATAGCCGGGCCCGATGGCATTGACGTTGTTATCCGGCCCCCATTCGGTGGCCATGGCCTTTTTAGACATGCAACTCCACCACGTCCCCATCCGCCAGCACGTAATCTTTCGGCACCGATTGACCCGGAAACCGGGTCGAGCCCCATACGCGGGCCGATTTTAATCTTTCCGGAAAATCCCTCCTTACGGCCGCGGCCATCTCGAGCACCGTAGACCCGCGCCGAAGGATGAAGGGCGTGCTCCGGTCCACTTCCTTCCCCGGCGCTTTACCGTAAACCCTGATAACATTGAGTAACGCGAAGACCCGGCCGGGCAGGAGACCAATCCCGTTCCCTTCCCTGGCCGAGACGGGCAAAAGAGAAAGCCCCGGTGGGGCAGCCTCGGCTAGAAGGGCCAGCCTCTCCGCCGCTCCCGGCGCATCCAGCTTATTGCCGAGGAGAAGGCAGTCGGCCATGGTCTTGGTATGGGGCGCCGGTTCTCCGGTCTCTTCCCGTAAGATGCGCCGCCGATAGAGCTGGGCCAGGGTCCCCTCCAGCTGTTCCAGACAATCATCGCTACCGAGGTTCACGACGAGAAGAAGGACGTCGGCAAGCCTCAGGGTCCCGGCCAGACCGGCCGGCATCTCCTCGGCGGTGATAGGCGGCGTGTCCACGAGCTGGATCTGGACGTCCTCGAAGGCCATCATCCCCGCCTGGGGGACGTGGGTGGTGAAAGGATAATCCCCCACCGCCGGCCTGGCCCTGGTCAAGGCGGCGAGAAGCGACGACTTCCCCACGTTGGGGAATCCCACCAGGGCCGCCTGGCCCGCGCCTTCCCGCGGCACGTGGAAGGGATCGCTCCCTCGCCCTCCCGCCTGGACCCGTTCCCCAGCCTGCCGCAGTTTGGCCAACCTGCTCTTGATCTCCGCCTGGAGCTTCTCGGTTCCCTTGTGCTTGGGGATGACCGCCAGCATCTCCTCGAGGGCCAGGATCTTCTCCTCGACGGTCTTGGCCTCCCGATAGGCCTGTTCGGCCGCGAGGTATTGCGGCGTGAGATTGGCGGGCATGGCCATCCCCCCTGCCGGGCGTAGCCCTTCCATGTTCCTGTGTTTCAATGATTTTTTCTTTGTCCCCGGCTTCTTTCCCTTTCTCCAATCTTTCTCTTTAAGCAATCGCGGCCGCTTGGGAGGAGCCTTCCGGCGATCCGGCGATTAAATCCGCATCTTTGCGATGGAGAAGGACCGCTATGAAAGCCGAACCTCTTCCGGGAACCCCCAAAAGAATACCGCGAGGTACCGTCCTGGTCTTGGAACGACGAACTCGACCCGGAGGAACTGCGCCGGCAGATCGCCTTCATGGACGAGGCCGGCGGGGGCGGGTTCTTTATGCACGCCAGGGTGGTGCTGCGCACGACCTCCTTGGGAGAAGGATGGATGAAATGCATCCGCGCCTGCGTGGAGGAAGCCGGACGTCGCGGCCTGCATCCTGGCTTTACGACGAGGACAGGTGGCCCTCGGGTTTCGCGGGAGGCCTGAGCGTGGCCGAACCGGCCCACCGCCAGCAGTACCTGGTCTGTAGATTTATAGCTGGTGCGAGAGCCATCGTCTCCTTTTTACCGGCCATTAACTGGGCGAAGACACCCTGG
>JAAYXC010000417.1 GCA_012516115.1 Bacillota bacterium
CCTCCGCCCTCGCCGATCCGGGGCATTTACGCCACGGCTTATTCGGCCGGTTCGCCGAAGAGATTCGCCCGGATCCTTTCTTTCATCCGGCGGACCGAGGTCAATGCCCTGGTGATCGACGTGAAGGACGATACCGGGACGATCAGTTACGAAAGCGATGTTCCCTTGGCCCGGGCCATCGGTGCGGGCCGCCGGAAGTTCCGGCCGGAAGAGGTCCTGGCCGCGCTGGCGGCGGAGAACATCTATCCCATCGCCCGTATTGTGGTCTTTAAAGACCCTTACCTCGCGGCGAAGAGGCCGGACCTGGCGGTAAAAAGCAAGTCGACCGGTGGCCTCTGGCGGGATCGTCACGGCCTGGCCTGGGTGGACCCGCATAACCGGGAGGTCTGGCGCTATGTAGTGGACGTGGCCAAAGAGGCCGCGGCCAAAGGTTTCCGGGAGATCCAGTTCGATTACGTCCGTTTCACCAGTGACGGGAACCTGGCCGACTGCATCTATCCCTACGCCGATGGCCGAAAGAAGTACGAGGTCATCCGGGATTTCCTTCTTTTTGCCCGCGCGGAGTTGAAACCCTTGGGCGTGGTCGTCTCCGCCGACGTCTTCGGCCTCGTCTGCAGCGCCCAGGATGACCTGGGCATCGGTCAGGTTATCGAGGAGATCGGCAAGGCGGTGGATATCATCTGCCCGATGACCTATCCGTCCCATTATTACCGGGGGCCCTACGGTCTTGCCGATCCGGATGCGGCGCCCTACGAGACGGTGGCGCGGAGCTTGCGGGATGCCCTTACCCGTCTGGCGGGAATGGAGGTTCGTCTGCGGCCGTGGTTACAGGATTTCAGCCTCCGGCATCGCTACGGTCGGGCCGAACTGGCGGCGCAGATCAAGGCGGTCTACGACGCCGGGCTCAATGAGTGGCTCTTCTGGAACCCGGGGAACGTCTACGACGAAGGCAAGTATAATCCGGAGTGAAGGTATGACGCATTATCTCCGGAACGCATCATTGAGTGCGGCATGGCCATAAAGCGGTTGGGGTTCTCCATCCTTTTGTTCCCGTCCCGTCTATTCGTCGCCCTTCGGAGTGCCGCGCAGGAAGTAGGCGCGGTACCAGCGGCCCTCCAGGTGGAAGATCTTGACCGTGAGCCCCGTACCCGCGATGAGATCCTCCGGCCGGAGCGCGCGTTCGGCGTCGGAGTAAACGAGCCATTCTTGGTACTGGCCGGGGAACTCGCCGATAAGAAAGAAGGCCTTGAGGATCCCATCCTTTCTCGTGGCCAGGACCGTGCCGGTCATGGAGAGTCTTTGGAGATGGGATGGAAGGGGGATCTCCTCTCCCTCGGGCGGCAGCGTCCGCCGGGCGATCAGGGCGATGGCCTCCTGGTAGGCCTGCCGGTTGGCGGCGAATCCCGTCCGGACGGGGATGCGGGGCAATATCAGCAGGGCCAGGATCTGAAGGAGGATGGGTAAAAGCAAGGCGATGCCTTCCGCGGGCTTCTTCCGGCCCAGGGTCCGCACCAAGGCCGGGAGGAGGACCAGAAGACCGAGGAGGAGGGCGGCGAAAAAGATGAGATGAAGCGAGGCCTTGCCCAGGCTGAAGGCGGTGTTTACGAGGCCGATCCCCCGCCAGTGGAGCGGCAGGGAACGTTCGAGCCAGGTGGTGAGGGGAACCAGGAAGGCGCTCGCCACTCCCACCCAATAGAGCAAACGGTGTTCCCGCGGGGGGGAGAGGGGATGGCTTCGGCGCGGTGGCACGGTCGAAATTTCCATGGATCTTCCTCCGGAGAGAGAATGGGGTCGAACGATAAAAGGCGCGCTAAAGAGGTTTTCGTCGTCCGGTATTTTTGTCCTGCCCCGGGCGATTATCTCCTTCTCCATGATGCGGATATCCAGTTTCGCCATGGGAGGTTCATTGCGATGAGCGAAAAGAAGGAACAGGCGGCCACAGACCATGGTTGGCGCGGGATGGTGGCCGGATTGACCCGGAACGTCTTCCTGGTGGGGATCGTTTCTTTCCTCACCGATGCGGCGAGCGAAATGATCTTCCCCCTCCTACCCGTCTTCTTGACCCTGGGGGCCCTGGGGGATGTCTCGGCGCCGCTTGTGGTCGGCCTTCTCGAGGGATTGGCCGAGACCACCTCCGCCCTGCTCAAGCTCGTGGCCGGGGTCTGGACGGATCGCGTCCGGCGCCGGAAACCGTTCATCCTCGTCGGCTACGGCCTCTCGGGGTTCGTGCGGCCGTTGGTGGGTCTCGCCACCGCCTGGTGGCATCCGGTTGCCATCCGCGTGGCCGATCGGATCGGCAAGGGCCTCCGGACCTCCCCGCGGGATGTCTTGATCGCCGAATCCACGCCCGAGGAATATCGCGGTAAGGCCTTCGGCTTCCACCGGAGCATGGACCATCTGGGTGCCGTCTGCGGGCCATTGCTGGCCGTGGCATTCCTCGCCGCGCTCGGCGGTTCGGCCGCCACCGATCCGGCCAAGGAAGCCCTCCTTCGCCGGGTCTTCCTCTGGTCGGTCCTACCCGGAGCGATCTGCTTCCTGGTGATCGCCCTCTGGCTCCGCGATGCCCGGGCAGGGGGTGCCTCCCCCAGCGGTTCCTTCCGCTTCGGCCTGCGGAGTTTCGGGCCCGACTACCGTTTCTATCTCTTGGGGGTCCTCCTCTTCACCCTCGGCAACTCCACCGATATGTTCCTGATCCTCCGCGCGGCCGAGCTCCTCAGGGCCGAGGACCCCGCCCGCTGGGTGGCCGGCGTGGGCTCCCTCGTCATGGTGCCTCTCCTCTGGGCCTTTTTCCACCTCTTCAAGATGCTCACGGTCACTCCCCTCGGCGCCCTGAGCGACCGCCTGGGGAGGAAGGTCCTCATCGAACTGGGCTGGGTGGTCTATGCCCTGGTCTATTTGGGGTTCGCCTTCATGAAGAAATCCTGGCAGGCCTGGCCGCTCTTCGCCGTTTACGCCCTTTACTATGGATTGACCGAGGGGGTGGAGAAGGCCCTGGTAGTGGACCTCGCCCCACCGGAAGGGCGCGGAACGGCCATGGGGCTTTATCACTTCACCGTGGGGATGGCCGCCCTCCCGGCCAGCGCCCTTTTCGGCCTGGTCTACGCGCGGTGCGGCCCGCTCCCCGCCTTCGGCTACGCGGCGATCCTGGCCCTGCTCGCCCTGGTCGTGATCGCTTTTAAAGTCCACGAACCGCCCCGCGCGAAGGGCGCGGAAGGTCTAGACGCCTGGAGTTTTGGCAATGCGCGCCGGTCCGCGGGCCGGGCAGGAGATGCCATATCGGAGGCCGAATATTTAAAGGATCGGTAGGCCGGTCGGGCGCGTCTCCTCAGGGCCCGGATCGGTCAGGGGGAGGGAGAGGGGTTGCATCCGGTATCCCGCGAACTCTTGTTGTGGTCGGTGCGTCGTTTCTTTCCACGGCCGGAGTTCTGCGGACTCCATCACCTGGATCCCCATGCCCCGGCGATCCTGGTTGCCAACCACCTCGGTTCCTTTGCCCCGGTGGTGCTGAGCGCCCATTTCCCTTATTCGTTCTCTCCCTGGGTCACCCACGAAGTGACCGACCCCCTCCTCTGTCCGGCTCATCTTATGCAGGACTTCGTCCGGCCTGAGCTGGGCCTGGACGGGTCGGCGGGCGAGTTGGTGGCCCGGCTGCTCGGTCGGATCTGTGTGGCGGTGATGCGGGAGATCGGCGCCATCCCGGTCTACCGGAAGAGCAAGAAACTCCGCCTCACCGTGGCCAGGAGCGTGGAGAGGTTGGCGGCCGGCGGCCGGGTTCTTATCTTCCCCGAGGTGCAGAACACCATCTGGGACGAGACGGTCAACGAGTTCCATACGGGGTTCGTCAACATCGCCCGCACCCTTTACCGCCGGACCGGGCTTTTGGCGACGTTCTATCCGGTGGCCGTCCACCGGAAAACCAACCTCGGACAGATCGGAGAGGGGCTTACCTTTTCCCCGGCACGGCCCTTCGGTCGTGAAAAGAAACGGATCGTGGACTACCTCGAAGAGAGTATCAGAAGGATGTACCACGCGGCGGAGGCCATCTGCCAGGCCGAGGTCCCGTCCTTTTTGTCGTCATAAGGGGAAGGATGATTCACCACCGAGACACAACGGAGAAAGAACGATCATAAAAGGTTTTAGGTTTTGAATTTAATTTTTTCCCGTGATTTTCTCCTTGCTCTCTTTGCCTCTGTGGTTTGAAATTCCTTTTACGTTTTATTATGGAGGAGGTTTGGCAGGTATGGCCGGTGGGCGTTGGGCCGAGGTGACGGTCAAGGTGGCGCCGGAGTGGACGGAGCTTGTGGCCGCGGCCTTGCATGCCCTCGGCGCGGGTGGTACGGTGATCCTCGGCCGGACGGATGAAGAGGAGAAGACGGCCGCCTGGGCGAAGCCGCCCGAGGAAGAACCGAGCGGCGTCCGGGCTTACTTTCCGGCCGATGACCTCCTCGGCGAACGTCTGGCCCTTCTTCGGGCCAGGCTGGCGGAGGCGAGGAACGAGGTGGAGCTGCCGCCGGTGGAGATCACCCTTCGCCCGGTGGAGACTACCGCCTGGGAGGAGGCCTGGAAGGAATATTATCGGCCGGTAAAGATAGGCCGGGTGGTGGTCGTTCCCTCCTGGCTCGACCGGTCGCCGGAAGAAGGAGAGGTCATCATCAGGCTCGACCCGGGGTTGGCCTTCGGCGCCGGTACGCATCCCACCACCCAGCAGTCGCTTCTCCTGCTTGCGGAAGCCCTCCGGCCGGGGGACCGCGTCCTCGACCTCGGCACGGGTTCTGGGATTCTCGCCATCGCCGCGGCCGCCCTCGGCGCGGGGAAGGTCCTGGGCCGGGACCTGGACCCCGTGGCGGTGGAGGTGGCCCGGGCCAACGTGGTGGCCAACGGCCTGGCCGAGCTGGTCCGGATCGAGGAAGGCGATCTCCTCACCGATCTGGAGGGGGATTTCGACCTCGTCCTCGCCAACCTCACCGCCGGGCTCCATCTGGAACTCCTCCCCGTATTACCGGCCCACCTTGTCCCCGGGGGCCGGGTGGTCCTGGCCGGGATCATCACCGGGCGCCGGGAGGAGGTCGCCGCGGCGGCTGCCGCGGTCGGATTTACGGCGGCCAAGGAGATCACCGCAGGAGAATGGGTAGCCTTTTTGCTTGCGCGTCGATAGATTCGGTTCACTTTTGAGCCGGATTTCGAAGATGTTTCGGCTCTTTTACGTGGGAAGCCGACCCGGTTTACAGTCAGTCGCCGGGTGATGACCTCATCCCCCGCCTACGGCCGCCCCCTCTAGGGACCGTTCGCGAACCGCCCTTTACAAGAGGGGATCGGGGAAGTGAGGTTGACTGCTTGTCAGGGGCCTCAATCTTCGAAACCCGGGTTCATGGTTACGGGGGTAGTATATCCGTTGACCAGCGTCTTTGTCCGGCCGGAGCAGTTCCGCGGTCGGCGGCTGTTCGTTACCGGCGCGGATGCCCATCACCTTCTCCGCGTCCTCCGGCTCGGGCCGGGAGACCGGTTTATTGCCTTAGACGGCCGGGGCAATGAGTACCGGGCGCGGATTCTTCTCGTCCACCACGGAGGGCTGGAGGCGGAGATCGAAGAAGAAGGCTTGCGCCGGAGCGAGCCCCGCCTCCGTCTGACCTTGGGACAGGCCTTGCCCAAGGGCGAGAAGATGGAGGAAGTGATAAGGAAAGGCACGGAGCTGGGGATGGCCGCTTTCTGGCCGGTCCTCACCGAGCGCTGCGTGGCCGTACCGCCTTCCGAGCGCCGCGAAGACCGCCTGGCCCGTTGGCGAAGGATCGCCACCGAGGCGGCCCGGCAATCCGGCCGGGCGGTAATACCTTCCGTGGCGCCCATCCGGACTTGGGCAGAGATCTTGGCCGAATTCCCCCGGTTCGACCTGGTCCTCCTCCCCTGGGAAGGCGATGGGACCGTGGCGTTGAAGGAGGTCCTCCGCGGGAAAGAGAGCCCCGTGGAGGTCCTGGCCTTGATCGGCCCGGAAGGCGGTTTCAGCTCTTCGGAGGTGGCGCGGGCCGTGGCCGCCGGGGCGAAGACGTTAAGCCTGGGGCCGCGCATCCTCCGGACGGAGACGGCCGGGCTGGTGCTGGGAGCGGCGGTCTTCTACCATTATGATGAGATGGGCGGGACCGAGGGGGAACGAACCCACCCCGTCCCCTTCGTCGAGGGCGGCGCGGGGAACCGTCTTTAGAGGGGGCACCCGCAGGCCGGGGGTGAGATCGCGGCTGCGTCATGGACCCTAGCCTTCGAAATCCGGGTTGAAGATGGCCCTCTACCCCGTCACCACCGCGAGGCGATCGCCGCGGCGAAGCGGGCGAAGCAGTCGAGGCGGCGGCGAAGGATGCCGTGGACGATGGCGTCGTCGACCCGGCCGTAGTCGTGGACGAGGAGGTTTCCTGCGCCGACCCGGAGCGGCCGGACTGCCGGGGGTGCCTCCTCGACGAAGTCTGCGCTTTTTCCTGCTGTTTCGCCACCACGCGGCCGGCGGAAAGCGAGGTCCTGTGGAGCCTGGACGAGATCCCGCGGCCGTTTGTCTCGAGTCCCCTTCCTCATCGGCGACCCTGATCCCGGCCGGCGCCGTGCTCGACTTCGGTCTGGTCCTGCTCGGCCGGACCATCGAGTATTTCCCCTATTCTCTTCTCTCCTTTCGTCGGTTAGGGGAAGAAGGCATCGGTCGGGACCGGGCCATGGGCCGGGGCCGCTTCGTCGTCAAGGCCGTCTACGCCCTCCCGGGCTGGTCGGAGGAACCGGCGGCGGTGGTCTACGAGGGGGAAAAAGATGACCTGGCGCTGGCCAATGCCGGTACAGTCGGAGCCCGGAGGTGATGGCCCGCGTCGGGGAGCTGGCCGGGGATCTGCTCCGGATCGATTTTCTGACCATGCCCAGACTCAAATCCGCGGTGGAAGTGGTCATGCGGCCGGAGTTCCATATCCTCCTCCGCACCCTCCTGCGGCGTGTCTCGGCCCTCTCTTACTTCCACGGGGGAGAGAGGCTGGAGGCGGACTTCGCCGGTCTGGCGGAGCGGGCGCGGAGGATAAGGCTCCTCCGGGACGGGACCTTCTGGCAGGAGTTCACCCGTTACTCCTCCCGGCAGAAGGCGAAGATGGACCTGGGGGGACTCGTGGGCGAGGCGGTCTACGAAGGAGAGTTGGCGGAGTTCCTCCCCTGGCTCGCCTGGGGCGAGCTCGTCTATGTGGGCAAGAACGTCACTTTCGGACTGGGAAAATACCGGAGTTTTAAGACCGGTTAGGTCCGAACCCGCGTCCTGAGGCGAGATCAACCCGGAGGTGCGATCAATGGCCATCGATCGTCAACGGCTTGTTACGAGACACAACCCGGTGGTGAGGAAATTCGATCCATATGGACCTTTGTCCGTGGGCAACGGGGAGTTCACCTTTACCGCGGATATAACGGGCCTACAGACATTTCCCGCCGCATATGAGGAAGGCATCCCCCTCTGCACCATGGCGCAATGGGGATGGCATACCACGCCGGTGAACGAGCGCCGATTTTCTTACCGGCTCGAGGATCTACGCATGAAACCATACCGTACCAACGGACGGAAAGTAGGGTACCCCACCGAGAGCAAAGGGCAAGAGGAAGTGTATCACTGGCTCCGCATGAATCCGCACCGCTTTCATCTGGGCCGGATAGGATTGGACTTTGACCTGGCCGACGAGGGCGAGGCCGGGATAGACGATCTGACCGACCTCGAGCAGCCGCTGGATATGTGGCGAGGGATGTTGACCAGCCGCTTTCGCGTGGCGGGGAAGGTGGTAACCACGAAGACCTGTTGCCACCCTTACCAGGATATACTGGCTTTTTCGGTCGCCTCCGAGCTTTTGCCGGAGAAGAAGTTAAGGATAAAACTGGCCTTTCCCTATCCGTCCCCTGCCATAACCGGGGCCGACTGGTCTAAAGATGAGAGGCATAGCACCGAAATCATAAGCCATGAACCGGATTTCATCGATCTCTTAAGGATGGTGGACGAAACCCGATATTTCGTGCGCATCGCCTTTTCCCGGGGAGCGCGGCTCGAGAGAACGGGGAAAAACAGCTTTGTCCTGGCGGGAGCGGGTGATGGGGAATTGGAGTTTATCTGTTTCTTCACGCCCTGTCCGCCGCGGGGAATTCCGCCTTCCTTCCGGGAGACCGCCGCGGCCTGCGAAAGATACTGGGAGAGCTTTTGGAACGAGGGCGGCGTGGTGGAACTGGCCGAGAGCGCGGATGACAGGGCCGGAGAGCTGGAAAGACGGGTCGTTCTCTCACAGTATCTGACGGCGATCCAATGCGCCGGTTCGTTACCGCCCCAGGAGACCGGCCTCACCTGCAACAGCTGGTACGGTAAATTTCACCTGGAGATGCACTGGTGGCACGCAGCCCATTTCCCTTTGTGGGGACGGGCGCGGCTTTTAGAGAAGAGCCTGTGGTGGTACCGGTCCATTCTCCCCAAGGCGAAAGAACTTGCCGCTTCCCAGGGTTACCGTGGTGCCCGGTGGCCGAAAATGGTGGCCTGCGATGGGGTGAACAGCCCCTCGCCCATCGCCCCCCTGCTCATATGGCAACAGCCGCATCCCATCTACTACGCGGAGTTATGCTATAGAGCGCATCCTGATGCGGAAACCCTGGAAATATACAAGGATATCGTCTTCGCCACGGCCGCCTTCATGGTTTCATTTGTCGTCTACGACCGGCGAGCCGACCGGTATCTCCTGGCCCCTCCCCTCATCCCGGCGCAGGAGAATCACGATCCGGAAATAACCCTCAATCCTGCTTTTGAGCTTGAATATTGGGTTTTCGGGCTCCATACGGCCAACGAATGGCGGAAACGCCTGGGACTTGCGCCCGATCCGCTATGGGCGGAGATCGCGGCGAAACTGGGGCCCCTTCCCGTCGGAGACGGCGTCTACCTTGCCCATGAAAGATGCCCCGATACTTTCACCGCCTTTAACTACGACCATCCATCCATGCTGGGGGCGTACGGCGTCCTTCCGGGCCGCCTGGTGGATCCACGGATCATGGCCAATACCCTTCGCCGAGTATTGGCCGCATGGCAGTGGGAACGGGTATGGGGTTGGGATTTCCCCATGATGGCCATGACCGCGGCCAGGCTCGGCGAACCCGAACTGGCCGTCACGGCGCTCCTTTACGAGGCGCCCAATAATACGTATCTACCGAACGGGCACAATCGGCAGGGCACTAGGCCGGACCTCCCCGTCTATCTGCCGGGAAACGGCGCCCTCTTGACGGCGGTGGGGATGATGGCGGCGGGATGGGATGGTGGTGCGCGGGAAGCCCCGGGTTTTCCGAAGGACGGCAGATGGAAAGTGCGTCAGGAGGGACTATCCCC
>JAAYXC010000418.1 GCA_012516115.1 Bacillota bacterium
AAGATCATAAACAGCCGATGGCGCACCTTCTTGCTCTTGAAGATGGGGAGACGCGCAGTAGCCGCCTCGCTATGCATTTTCCTTCTTTCCTCCCTTGACTTCGGCCTCGTAGTAGACCCAGAAGGACGAAGACTTGAAGGTAAGCAAGGTCAAGCCGAAGAGGATTATGAAGAAGACCCAGGCCAAAGCCGAGGCATAACCCATCTTGTAATAGCGGAAAGCGTGGTTGTAGAGATAGATCATGAAGAAGTTGGCGTTCCACATCGGCCGATTGCCGAGCATAACGTAGACCTGGGTGAAGGTCTCGAACGACGCGATCAGGGTGGTGATGAGGTTATAGAAGATAACCGGCGAGATCATGGGCAGAGTAATCCGCCAGAACCTGCTCCAAACCCCCGCGCCGTCGATGGCCGCCGCTTCGTAGAGTTCGGTGGGGATGCCTTGCAGCCCCCCCAGGTAGATCAACATATTGGAGCCGACCCACCATAAACTCATGAGGATTAGAGACGGGATCACCGTACGCTCATCGAAGATCCACCTCGGGCCCTTGACACCGAAGATCTTCTGGATGAAGAAGTTGATCACCCCGATGTCCGGGTTGTAAAGGAAGATGAAGAGCATGGAGACGGCCACCATAGGCAGGACCGAGGGAAGGTAGAAGATGGTCCGCCAAAGACCCAACGGCCTAATACGCTGGTTGAGCATAAGCGCCAACAGGAGCCCGGCCGCCAGGACCAAGGGTAGTCGCGCGAAACTGTAATATGAGGTCACGCCAAGCGAGTGCCAGAAATCCGGCATCTTAAGCATGACCGCGTAGTTTCTCAGCCCGACGAAGGTGGGTTTGTCGAGAAGATCCCACTTCCAAGTACTAAAGACCAAAGAGGCGATCATGGGACCAAGGGTGAAAAGCAGGAAACCGATCGCCCACGGGAGGATGAAGAGATAACCGTAAAGTGCCTCCTGCCTTCGCATCTTGCTCATCGCCATCTCGGTCATTCACCTCCCGTATAATCGTGATAGTCTAATTCTAACAACCGACAGAAGTCGCTGAGTTCATCCCGCCAATCGCCGGCCACGGTCAGGAAGTGATTGGCACCATATTCCGCGACGAACTCGGCAAAATCGCACCGTGTCTTGACGAAAGCATGCGGCCAGACATACGTACTTTGCCGCAGATCCTCGCGGGGCTTGGCCACCGCTTCCCCGGCCATGACCGCCATCCAGTAGCGACCGTTTCGGCGGCATAACCGGGCAAGGGTTATCGGTCCGGGCGCGGCTACGAACTGGGTCGTTCCCCCACCGGCCCGGCCGAAGACGTGCGGAAGGACGTGGACCTTGGCCAAGTTCTCCTCCGCCCGTTGACTGCGACCGGCAAAGTACGTGGCCATGGCGCCGCAATTGGCCAAGACGAGAATTCCCTCCTTCGGAAGGAATCCCCGTACGTCGAGAAGGGCCGTAGGGGCGCCGCCGCTTAAGAGGTTCAAGATCCGCATGGTCAAAGCACCGTCTGCGTCGGCCTCGCACGAGCAAGGGAGGGGTGGCTTCAATCCGTCCGCGTCGTAGGGATCGTTGAGAAGGGCCACGTTTAAACACTGAAGGGCATAACCATCGCTCAGCTCCGGCTGGCACTTCAGGGCCAGAAAATCATAGCCCATCTCATTGGCCAGGGCACGGGTGGCCAAATACGAACGGATTTGGCGGGCCAGATGGGCGGGGGTAAGGGTCGGCGCGCCGAGTTCGATCCGGCCTACGCGCCGTACCAGCCATTGGACGAAGCGATCGACCTCGGCCTCGGGGACCTCCTCGGCGCGGCGCACGATCTCCATCTGATCTTGGTGGACCGTCTCGACGCCGAAGATCCTCTGCCACTGGCCTGGATCGAAGCCGGCCGAATAAAGGCCGACACCAAAGCCGCCTAATAACCCTAACCTATTCCCCACGAGCGCGGACCGTGTGGCCGCCGCCCGGCAGAAGGCCAAGACCTTCCCGCGAAAACTCTGGTCGGCCAAGTCGCCAAAGAAACGCCGGTGCGGTATACCCACCTGATCCAGGGTCGCGGCCAGGGAAAGAAGGCCGGGAAGTCCGGAAGTGGCAAGGGAGGTGTTGGCCAATATTCCTACGGGGAGACCTGCGATCCTTGCCGTTACCAGACCCAGGTTGGGCGGAGCCCATATCGGCGTGTGCAGGAGCAGCACGTCGGCTCCCGTCCGCCGCGCTTCGTGGCCAGCCGCCCGCGCCGCTTCATTCTTCCTTACCAAGACATCCAGAACAATTTCCACTTCGCCGCCGAGGAGCGTCCTGACCGTTACCATCTCCGCTTCGGCCAGCGGCGCTCTGAGGGCGTAGAACTCATCGCGGTGGTCGACCAGGGTGATCAAGGCTACCTTTGGCTTGATGCCTTCTCGTTTCGCGGTATCCATATGCTGCCCATCACAGGCCGGGGCGAACTGCGTCATCTTCGACATCCTCCGCCGATTCAACCTTTGGCTCTCAACCCCGAGATGCCATAAAACGCCGGAAGCGGTGGGCCTCGATAATCCCGCTTTCCGCCTTCTTTATTCCCTTGGAGCCACGAGTGTTTCCGCTTTTTATTAACTCGAGTTTGCATAACCACTTCTATGCCTAATTTTGATTTGATTACTCGTGTTATCATGTTTTAATTTCGGCGCCAAACCCAATATTCCTGCCGGATTGTCTTGGAAAATGCTAAGAACGGTAAACAACAGGAAGCGGACTACCAACGCAAATGATAAAGTAATCGTTATGCGGCCCGACCAAAGTGCCGGCAAACCCTAATGTCAACAAGGCGCCGATCTTCTGGTCAATCGACATCTTGGCGATCAAGCCGCTGATGAACGGATTTTTCTCGGCCATCGGATCAACCCTTTCGCTCTTTTTCTCGTCCTTGGAAACGGGAGGAATACCCCCTTTCCCACGGGGAAAGGGGGCAAATATCGCATCTTGAGGGAAACTCATTCAATACTTAAGTATCAACACCGGTTTTTCCGCCTCGTTAGATCGATCTTTGGCGAAGATGTCGGTATTACCGTCTTGCCTCTTTAGATCGATCATCATCAGCGTGATTACCCCATCGGTTTGCGTTTTTACGAACTCGGTCACCTCCAGGGTATACTGCTTGACCTTTTTCTCCGCCATGGTCACCGTACCGAGGAAGAAGGCGGTCTCTCCCACCCCGGTGACCTCCGGCGCATTCGCCGCATGGTTGGGAGAGTTATTCCAGGTGATAGTAGTCTCCTGCCAATCGTCGTTGGTCAGACCGTAGACGGCGTATTCGTACTTGGCGTCGTCCGGGTTATTCTCCGAGAGCCTCCCGGTGAACCGGAAGATCGCCTCTTTCACCGCGGGGGCGTTATCCACCTTGAACTTTAGATAGGCGATCCTGATGATGCTGCCGCTCGGGTTGCTTTTTACCCGCAGAAGCGAGTTCGTCCCGAAGTTCTGGTCCGGCTTGCCGAGCTCAACGTAGGAATCGTCGCTCGGCAGAAGCCCGGGGGCTTGGGCTGCCGGGGTTGGCGCCGGCGCAGGTGGCGTTTGGGGGGCAGGACCGATGG
>JAAYXC010000419.1 GCA_012516115.1 Bacillota bacterium
ACCCGTTTCCCAGGAGAAACTTCTCCGCCTCCTGGAGGCGGCGCGGCTCGCACCTTCGGCCAATAATCGGCAGCCGTATCGCTTTATTGTGATCACCGATCCAGAGCTACGGCGCCGGATCGCCGGCGAGGCCTGTCACCAGGAGTTCCTTGCCGAAGCCCCGGTCCTCGTTTTGCTCGTCTGCGAGGAGGGGAAGGAGTTTGATGCGGCCATTACCCTTACCTATCTAACGTTGGCCGCCACCGACGAGGGCTTGGCCACTTGCTGGGTGGGCTGGTTCGAGAGGGAAAAGGTACGCCAGATCCTCGGCCTTCCCGCGGGACTGGCCCTGCCGATCCTGATGCCGCTCGGGTATGCGGCCGAATCGCCACCGGCCCGGCCGCGTAAGAGCCTCGAAGAATTGGTGGAATGGCGCTAAGCTGTGGGCTTGGCTTTTTGCTTCCCCGCGAAGATACCCCGGCGGTAAAGGATCCCCCGGAGAGTCATTCTTCCCTTGCCGGCCTTGCTCGTCCTGCGTCAGGTAAAGGCGGGTGGCCCTTGTCTTTTACCTCCTCCCGTGCTACTCTTGGATCGACCGTTGAACGATTTTGGGTCCCGGGAGGAGAAGAAGCGCGATGCAGGCCAAACCCGATTGCATCCCTTGTAGCCTGAGACAGGTAGAGAACATCATCCGGCGGGTAACCGTGCCCGAGGAGACCGCTCTCCGCTTGCGCCGCCTGGCCGAGGAACGCCTGGCGGAAATAGGGCTTGACCCGAGCCCGGCGGAGCTCGCCACGGAACTCTTTCATCTTACCACTGCGGAACTTGCCACTCCCGATCCCTTTGCCGCGGAAAAGGAACGCTATAACCGGGAGGCCGTGAACCTCTATCCCCGCCTGCGTAAGCTGGTCGAAGAGAGTTCGGACCGGCTTCAGACCGCCCTGCTTTTGGCCGTGGCCGGCAACCTCCTCGACCTCGGGATCATGGACCCCATGGCCGTGGAAGAAGCCTTGAAGAAGGTCCTTGCCACCGGGCTCGCCCGGGACGAAGGGGCGGAGTTTCGACGGGACCTGGCGCAAGCCGGAACCCTCCTCTACCTAGCGGATAATGCCGGGGAGATCGCCTTCGACCGGCTCCTGATGGAGGAGATCCACCGTTTCCGACCCGGGATCCGGATAAAGGTAGCGGTCAAGTCCGGCCCGGCGAGCAGCGATGCCACCAGGGCCGATGCCGAGGCCGTAGGCCTTCCTGAGGTGGCCGAGGTTATCGAGACCGGCGGCGCCAGTCTCGGCGTGCCACGTCCTTATACGAACTCCGCTTTCTGGGAAGCCTTCCACCGCGCCGATCTCGTCATCGCCAAAGGCCATGCCAACTTCGAGACCGTGGACGGGGAGAAGCATCCCGCCCTTTACTTCCTTCTCACCGTCAAGTGCGCGGTGGTGGCCGAAGCCCTGGGCGGCCGGGCGGGCGAGGCGGTTTTCGCCCGGGCAAGACATTAGCGGTATATTTCCTCTCCTTTCCGTCCGATCCTGGGATCGGAAAGGAGTGGTAGGAATTGTCGGTTAGAACCTTGGCCACGGGATGGTGGACCTCTCTCGCCTGCAAGCTGGGCCTCTTTTTGGTCAAGGTCGCGGCGCCTTTCTGGGTCTGGGAGTTTTTAATCCGTTACGGGGGCAGGGTGGGTGAAGCCTTCTTCGTTTGCCTGGCCGGTGGTGGGAGACCGGCGGAGGAAGCCCGGCGTTATTTCGCCGCGGCCCCTGCGGATCTGCTGCCGCTTCTCATGCGGGTGGCGCGAGAACACCCTTCTTGGGAGGTCAGGCTCGGTGCTTTTAACGTCCTTTTGTGGCGGAAGGAGCCGGAGGCCCTCCGCTTTTTGGCCGGACTGTTACGCGACCGTTCGTGGTATCTCAAAGGCCTCGCGGGGGAACGCGCCGGGGAAGAGGTGCCTCCGTGGCCGGTGATCCTGGGTCCGATGATCGGCTTTACCGACGTTCCCCAGGAAGCGAAGAAATCCGGAGGAAAGAGAGAGGTTGGCGGGCAAGAAGGACGTTTATCGAGTGGTCCTCTGCGCCAGCCGGCGCACGGATCTCGTCCGCTGGTATCCGGAAGTGATTATCAAGGCGCTTGAGGCACGTTATCCGCCGGCGCGGGTTCATTCGATCGTCCTCCTCACCAAATTCCCGGCGGCCATCCTCGCCGAGCCGCTTCGCAGCATGCTTGCGCGTTACGACCAGTGCACGGCCCAGGTTACCATCACCGGCTGGGGAGGGACCGAGATCGAACCGGCCGTGCCACCGGCTGAGAAGAGCCTGGCCGTCCTGCCGGAGCTCCTCCGCTTTCTCGGTCACCCCGGAAGGTTAAAGGTGCGCATCGATCCCCTGTTGCGCCTGGCCGACGGCCGGGATAACCTGGCGGCGGCCGCCGCTATCATGATCGCGGCGGCCGGACACGGGGTCAGGGAATTCGTCACCAGCATCGTTACCCCTTATCCGAAGATCTTCCCCCGCCTGGCCGCGGCCGGCCTGGCCCTGGCCCCCTGGTCGCCGGAGGAAAGGCAGGAAATAGTGGCCGGACTGAGCAACCTGGCCGCCCGGCTCGGCGTGCACCTTGCCGGTTGTTGCCTGCCGGAGCTCCCCCGTTCTGCTTGTATCGATGGTTTCGCCCTGCAGGCCACCCATCCTCGTCGTCTCCCGTGCCGGACCGACCACCCGCCCGGCCAGCGGGCGGAGTGCGGCTGCACGCATTCCATCGACCTGGGATGGTATGCGAGCCACCCTTGTCTTTCCGGTTGTCTATACTGTTACGCCAACCCGGTAAGATGGGCGGGCGGACGGGGTCCCCGTTCCGTCACGAGATGATCCACATGGGAGGGGTATTTTTCTTTTCTCCCCCGGTCAACCTGAAGGAAGAAAGGGACCGTTAGAAGGTGGCAAGAGGGAGAAAATGCTTGCCCCTCTCTGGGAAGCGGGTTATGAGCCAAAAGGCCATGGCCGCCTCTTTCTCCGGCGGGCGGTCGGGTGTCGGCTGGCCCAGACGGCAGGCCTGGGCGATGAGTTATACCGGCCGTGGAAAGAGGTCTTGACCCTGGCCGGGCAATCTTTTCTTTCCACCGGGGAGGAAACGCGTCTCCGGCGACGGGCCGGAGAATGGCATCGCCTGCTTGGCCCGGCGGAGAGGCTCGGGCTGGCCGCCGCCCTTGCCCGCACGGCGGCGCGTTTTGAAGAACAAGGGGTTCTCTTGGGACCCCTCCGTCCGGAGGCCATCTACCGGAGTGAAGATGGTTTCCGGCTCGAGGACCCATTTTTGGCCGCGCTCCTCCTCCCCCATCGGCCGGACTGGCGCCTCTTCCCCGACCTTTGTTTTCGGGCACCCGAACTGCTTCGGGGCGGCCGGGTCTCGGCGGCCAGCGACCGCTTTGCCCTGGGCGTCACCCTTTACTGGCTTTTTACCGGGAGGCTTCCCTTCTTCGACGAGGATGAGCGATATATCTCCACCCGGGTTCTCTACGCGCGGCCGGTGGACCCCCGCTATTATCTGCCCTTTCTCCCGGCCGCCGCAGCCGGGGCGGTCTTGGCCCTCTTGGCCAAGGATCCGGAGGAAAGGCCGGCCCCGGCAACGATAGTCTCTTGTTTCGGCAGGCCGGTGGCCCTGCCGGAGGAGAGACGGCAATGGTGCCGCGCCCGGTCCCGTCCCCCCGTCGCGCGGCGCCCCCGGGTGGGTTCTCGTCTTCCCTGGGCGATAGGTATCTTTCTTTCTTCTCTTTTTTTCCTCGGGGCTTTCTTCTTTTATTTTTCCGGGCGCGGGCAAGCCTCTTCGCCTTCTTTGCCGGCGCTGAAAGATCTCATCATGCGTTTTTACCGCCTGAAGAACGAAGGGGACCGCCTCGGTCTCCTCGGTCTTCTCACCCCGGATGCTTCTCTGTCTTGGCCGGAAGGGGCCACCGCCGTCTGGGACGAGGTTCTTCACATCACGCTCCGGGCCGGGCGAGATCGAAGAAGGCTTACGGCCGTGATCCGGCTTAAAGAGGCGTCTTTCGTCCGCGGGGAGGTGAGAAGGTGGTCGGGGAGAGAACTCCTGGAGCTCGTGGCCATAGACGGGCGATGGTACATCGCCTCGGTCATTCGCCAAGAGGAAGAACCCCCGTGAGGTCGAAGGCCGGGGTGAAGGAAGAATTGGCCGCGTCCAAGTCTTGGCAGAACCCGTTTTCCAGCCCGAGGGCGAAGAGCTCGGCAAGGGCCGCCTCGTATTCCGCGGGCCGGAGCCTCCGGCCGAGGAGGGGATGGCCCACGGCGCGGAAGACCAGGGTGTACTGGGCCATCAGGCTGACATAGGTCTCGCGTCCTAACTCCGCGGCGATCCAGCGGAGGACGCGGCGGGTATTCTCGAGGTGGCCGGGGAGGACGAGATGGCGGACGAGGAGGCCGCTTACCATGATTCCTTCTTCGGTGAACCGGTCGGCCGGCGCCAGCTCCCGCATGGCGCGGATGGCCGCCGTGGCCGTGGCGAAGTAACCGGGGGCCTGGGAATAGCTCTGGGCCAGGTGGGCGTCGGCGTACTTGAGATCCGGGAGGAAGACGTCGACCAGATCCCGGAGGAGGGCCAGGGAAAAGGGGAGTTCATAGGAGCCGGTATTGTAGACTACCGGCAGGTCGAGACCTCTGGCCCGCGCCAGACGGAGGGCCACCGCGATCTGCGGGATATAAGGCGGGGGGGTGACGAGGGTGATGTTATGGGCGCCGGAGGCCGCTAAACGCAGAAAGATCTCGGCCAGTTCGGCCGGGGAGAGGTCAACCCCGAACCCTCCCCAGCTCAGCTCATGGTTCTGGCAGTAAAGACAACGCAGGTTGCAGTGGGCGAAGAAAACCGTGCCCGACCCCCGGGTACCGCTGATGGCCGGTTCTTCCCAGTGGTGAAGGGCGGCGCGGGCCACCCTGGTCAGCCGGCCGGCCCCGCACCACCCCTTTTCTCCACGGAGGCGATTTACTCCACAGGCACGCGGACAGAGGCGACATGAGGCAAGGAGCGTGAGTTCATCGGACATTCCGGTCACACTTTGAGGGTGATGACGATCGCCCGTAAAATCCCCAGTTCTATATAGACCTTGAGTTTAGCCCGATGGCGCAGGTGAGACTGGAGGTTACGGTAGCTCCTGGTAAAACGGTCTACGCCCCCTTTTTTAAGGCCGGGGTGAGTGTGGCGATAATGGGCCCAGTAGGCGGCGATGCGTAGTGAACGCGCCCAGGCTGAAGTCCAGCGGTCTTTGGCCACATCCTTTTGAATGGCGGTGATTTCCAAAAGGATAAGGTCTTTATCGGTCTTTTTTGTTTTCTTGGCCGGCGCAGCCCCCACCGACCATTCCGCGAGGAGGGAGATGATAAAAAGCAAGGTCAAAAGAGAGACCTCCACCGTCCGTCTGCGCAATTTCAGTCCTCCTCGGTGGTTTTTTGCAAGAAAACGGCACCGATCGTATTATAGCATATTCTCTCCCCTATTACGTTGGCATGTACCCCACCGGGCCGGTGAGCATAGGATGATTGCCCGGTGGTGAAAGCGATGTCCTTACTACGATTTCTTCCTACGGCCGAACTTCCTTTGGGTTACCGGATCCTCGGCTTCGGCCATCGGGGCCGGGATGTGGCCGACCTCCAGCGGGCCCTCCGGGAAGCCGGCCATCTCCTCCCCGTCGATGGCGTTTATGGGTATGCGACCGAGACGGCCGTGCGCCGGCTCCAGGCCCAACTCGGGCTTTCCGTAGACGGTCGCGTGGGCCCGGCGACCCTGGCCGCCCTGAGGGAATTACGGAGCGCGCGGTATATCATCTGCCGCGTCCGACCCGGCGATACCACAAGGAAGCTCGCCACGGCCTTTGGCCTGACGGAAGAGGCCTTTCGGCGTCACAACGGCCTGTCTCGTCATGAGCCGCTCAATCCCGGCCGGCTCGTGGTCGTGCCGCGGCGGGCCATCCTCCTTTTGCCCGACGAAAGACCACCGGCCTCGCTCCGTTATCCGCTGGCCCGGGGACCCGTCCTGCAGTTTTCCCCACCGGAAAAAATCAAGGCACGGCCGGATTCTCCCGGCCGGGTCCCTCTCCTGTTGACCGAGGAGGCAGATTGGGAGAGGCTTGGGAAAGAGGCTGCGGCGCGTCGAGAATTCATGGCCTGGGTTTCTTCTTATACCCGAAAAGGGGAAACACAGGCTTTCGTCGTGGCCCTTCCTTCTTCTTTTTGTTTATCTCCCCCACGGGGGCTTTGGTGGTTTTTGACCCATCTTCAGGGGAAATTACGACTTCCCCTCGGTCTTCTTTTATCCCCGGAAGCGGATGCGTGGGCGTCGTTGCTGCGGAGCTCCCCTCATTTCTATATCTTTCTCGACCCCGGTTCTAAGGTTTACGACATGCGGGTTTTAGCCCCTCTGCTTCGCCGGTGGCGGGCCATTTTCCCCGCGGATCGCCTTCTCATCGTTCTCCGGGGTGGCGCACTCCATTGTCGGGAGGGGGAAGAGGA
>JAAYXC010000420.1 GCA_012516115.1 Bacillota bacterium
ATCCCGGCGGCGGCCGCGAAGAGCCCTTCCATCCGCGGTCCGGTGGAGACGGCCATGAGATAGACATCCGCCCCCGCCGCTTCCTGCGGGTCGACGGCGGCGGGGAGGCCTTCGGCCCGCAGCTTTTCCACTTTTTCCGGATCGCAATCCACCCCGAGGGTCGCCGGGAAACGGACCCATAGTTCTCGCAGGATTCGGCTGCCGATTCTGCCCAAACCGATCACCGCAATGCGCACCGGGATACACTTCCTTTCCGCGAAGACATGCCGGCCGTTTCGCCACGCGTTCCCTACATTCTATGTGCTCCCATAAACCGGGCGGAACAGGGCTTTTGTCCAGCACGGCCGAAAGAGGAATGGCGGCGAAGGGAAGGGATCGGATGAGGCCGGGGAAAGAGGAGCGGCCCGGCGCGATCCGGCCGGGCATTAGTCATCATGGGCCGACCGTCCTGCACCGGCTTTCCTCGCGCGCCGTAATATGTAATTACAAATTGGATGAAAGCCAATTTGTAATTCCTAGATAATGGAGGGGTTAGCCCAATTGCTTACGATAAAGACGCCCGTCGTCATTCTGCATAATACGGTCGATATCCCGCTGGCGGCGATGACCGTGGTATTTGTTCCACCGGCGGGTCAGATCGACCATATCGAATTCCTGACCGGTAGCTTAGTCGGCACGGTGATCGGCCAGAACAGCATCAGCATCTCCGGCCCGCTCACCAAGAAGGTCTTCTACGTGCCGTTCGTCACCCCGCCCGCGACCGCACCGTTGACGGTGGTGGAGTCGACCATCACGCTGAACATCCCGCTCGATGTAAGCCCCTTGGGATTGCTCGATCCAGCCATCGACTCGGTCGAGATCGAGAGCGCCCGCATCGTCTCCACGGCGGTCGATTTCTATGCCATCCCGGCGCCGATCCCCGGTGTGACCCTACCGGTGACGACCCCGCCCTTTGCCTCGATGGTGGAGACCGACATCCTGCGCGTGGAATACAAAGTAGTCGAACTGCGGCAGCTATCGATGGAACCCAGTTCCGGTAATATCGTCCGGTTATCTTCGCCGGGAGCCACGACCGTCCTCCCGAGCGCCTCTGCCTCACCCCCCACCGCTTGATGGCGCGGCGCCGTTTAGGCCAAGGAATTCTTTTCTTGGGCCGCCTCACCCAAAGAGGCGGCCCTTTTCTTGTGGCACGGCCATGCCCTTTAGAATATCATGTGCCGGGAGGCTGGTAAAGGGTGAAAACGATCCGCGTGCCGGTCGTGCGATTCCTGGGCGAAACCACCCTCGAACTCAAGGGCGATTTCGATCTTCATGCCCAAGCCATCAAGATCGATCATGCCAAGACCGAGGTCCTCCATCTCCACTCCCAAACGTCCGAGGGCTGGGTGCTGTTCTCGGGTTTGGCGCTCTTGGGCATCGTCTATGTAAACGAAATAGACCGCACTCTGCGCGAGGCGTGCGTGGAAATACCCTTCACCAAAAGCGTCGAAGCGCCGGGAAGCGAGCCGGACATGACGGTGGTGCTTGAAAACCTAGAAATCAAACAAACTTCGATGATCCTGATCGATCCTCCTGGCAGAAGAACGACGCATTGCCGCTACGCGCTGGTTCTGTCCATCAAGTTCAAAGTGGCGCGGGAAAGCGATCTGCTCTTTGAAGAACCCAATCCGAACGTCCACCATCCACCGGGGGGAGGCCGTTGACATGGACTTCGTGGAGCACGTCGAGATGTTTCTCCTGGATCGGCTGATAGCCTCGCCCATCCTGCAGGCCGTGGAAGAAGCCGACCATCTCCTGCCCGCCCCTGCGGAACGGATAGAGCGCCTGTGGGTGGAGATGAGGCATGAAAGCGAGCATATCTTCGACCAGAAGGTGCTCCTCTGCGGGGAATTCCTCGTGCGCGTCTCCTTCGTAGGCACCGACCACCATTTCTACGAAGAGCAGTTTACGATCCCTTTCTCCGCCGAAGCCGACGCGCCCGGGCTTCGGCAGGGAACGGCCGCCAAGCTTACGCCGCGCATCTTATCGATCCAATCCGATTGGGAGTTGCTCGACGCCAAAAAGGTTGTCGTAAGGGTGCTTGCCAGGGTGGAAGCGCTCTTCACCATCGCGGAGCTCAGGCCCTTGCCGCCGGTCCCGGCCAAGCCACGGCCACCAAGACGGCATCGCGTTTGCCGCGGAGCGTTTGAATTCAAGGCAGTACCTTGTTGTTCGTTCTCCACGACGGGCAAATGCTGTTAAAAAGGGTGCGGACCGCCGGCCGTGCAGGCCTAGACTGAAAGCGGCTGCAGATTATCTCTCCAACCGGCACAGAAAGAACCCGTCCGTCCCCTGCCGGTGCGGCCAGAGGTAGAGCCACGGGTCCTCGCCTACGAGCGCCGCGGCCGGTGGCGGGAGAAAACGACGGAGATCCCCCGGCCGGAACTGCGGGAAAGCCCCGAGGAACCAGCGTATCTGTTCCTCGTTCTCTTCCGGTTCGAGCGAACAGGTGGAATAGACCAGCCGACCGCCCGGGCGGACGAGCCCGGCCGCGTTGGCCAGGAGCTGCCGCTGGAGCGCCACGAGATCGGGCAGGTCCTCCGGCCGACGGCGCCAGCGGAGATCGGCCCGGCGGCGGAGGGTACCGGTGCCGCTGCATGGCGCATCCAGGAGAACCCCGTCGAAGGGCGTGGATGGAGAATATTCCCGCGCATCGGCGACCAGGGCGGTAACGCCCGTAATGCCCATCCGGCGACAGTTGCTCTCGATGAGTCTGACTTTGTGCCGGTGGTCGTCGAGGGCCACGATGGCCGCCCGGTCCCCGGCCAGGGCCGCCAGATGGGTGGTCTTGCCACCCGGGGCGGCGCAGAGGTCGAGGAGCCTCTCTCCCGGCCGGGGGCCCAGGGCGTGGCCGACCAGCATGGCCCCTTCGTCCTGGGCGAAGAAGGCCCCTTCGTCAAACCCCGGTAACTCCTCCACCGGCCGGACCGGTTCCACCACGATCCCTTCCGGGGCCAGGGCGGTGGGCCACGCCGCCACCCCCGCTTCCGCCAGATGACGAAGGAGTTCCTCCCGGCTCATACGGAGGGTATTGACGCGTAAAGTCACGGGGGCCGGGCGGTTGTCCGCCGCGGCCAGGGCCGCCGCCTTTTCCGGACCCAGGCGGGCCAGCCAGCGTTCGACCAGCCAGCGGGGATGGGAAAGGGTAACGGTAAGATGGGCCACGGGGGCCGCAGGCCCCGGAAGGGTTATGGCGGGGCGTTCCCGCACGAAGCGCCGGAGCACCCCGTTGACCAGCCCGGCGAGGCCGGGAAAACCCGCCTCTTTGGTCAGGGTCACCGCCCCGTCCACCACGGCGTACGGAGGCTTCTCCATACATTCCAGCTGATAGAGGGAGAGCCGCAAGATCTCCAGGAC
>JAAYXC010000421.1 GCA_012516115.1 Bacillota bacterium
CAAAGGAGGGCGGGGCCGAGAAACGCCGGGAGCCAGCCGTAAACCCGGAGGAAGTTCAATCGAAGCGAAGGGCCTGGGCGAAGGAGTCCGGGATGAAGCCCACGCTGTAGATGATGACGGCGAGCGGAAAAAGGAGCGGGCGGTGGGAGGGAAGGGAGAAGGTCCGGCAGCGCACGTAGACCGCGGCGTAAAAGAGCACCGCCGACTCGATGACGGCGGTAAAGAACCAGAGGAAAATGAAGACCGCTTCGGCCCGCTGGAAGAACTCGGCCAGGGAGATGAGGCGGGCGAGCTGGTAGACGGGAAAGAAACTCTCCGCCGCGCCGGGGAGATCGAAGACGGCGGTGAAGATGAGGGTGCTCACGAGAAAGAGAAGGTAACTCACCCCTAGGGCCCAGAACCCTATGCCCCGCCGGTGTCTTTCTTCGCGCAGCGCCGGCACGAAGAACCCCAGAAGAACGATCTCGGCGAAGATGGAAGAGCGGGGGAGACCACCGAGGATGATCCGGCGCAGTCCGAAGCCCCAAAGAGGGGTGAGATAAAGCGGGTTGGCGTTGGGAAGGACGAGGAGAAAGATCACGGTCAGGAAGAGGAGGAGATAAGGCGCGTAGAGCATGGCCAGCCGGCTGATGGTCTCAAGGCCCATATACGCGGCGAAAACGAGAAGGATTAAAAGAAGGCCGTAAACGACGCCGATGGGAGTCCGCGGCAGGATACCGACGACGAAGGTTTCGGCGAACTGGCGGGCGGTGGTGCTCAAGATGGCCGAGAAAAAAAGGAAGAAGGCGAGACCGAAGAGGACGTGGAAACCCCCCAGGACCTCGCGGCCGATGTCGATGAGGTCCTGGCCCGGGAACCGGGCTAAAACCCGGTCGAGAAAGAAATAGCCCAGCATGGCGCCGCCGAAGGCCACGGTGAGGACGAGCCATCCGGCCGGTCCACCGATGGCGGCGAGGAGGTTTGGCAACCAGAGAAAAAGACGGGCGGAAATGGTAATGGCCAGCATGATCGCGGTCTCGCGGTGGCCCAGTTTGCCCTGTGTCTGCGGGTAACCGGTCAAGCCTCTTCCTCCCCGGGACTCTCGTCCTGCGGCGACCAGGCCCGGCTTCCTTTTCGCGCCCGGATCAGATCGAGGGGGCGGAGATACCACGGCCGGTACGGCTGATCCAGGCCCACCCGGGTGATTCGGTCCCGATTCAGCGGCCGATAAGGAGCGATGGGTGACATAAACGGCACGCCGAAGCTTTTGAGCGACACGAGATGAACGGAAAGGGCCATGACCCCGAAGGCGATTCCGTAAAACCCGAACAGCCCGGCCAGGGCGATGAAGACGAAGCGGAGGATGCGTAAAGAGAAGGCCGCGTTGAAGTTGGGAATCACAAAGGAGCACAAAGCGGTGATGGCCACGATGATGATCAGGATCGGACTGACGATGGAGGCCGCCACCGCCGCCTGACCCAGGATGAGGGCTCCCACGATGCCGATGGTCGGACCGATGACCGAGGGGATGCGGATAACCGCCTCCCGGATCAGCTCAAAGGAAGACTCCATGATGAAGACCTCGATGATGGCCGGGAAAGGGACGTTCTCCCGCGCGGCGGCAATGGCCAAAAGGAGATCGGTGGGGATCATCTCCTGATGAAAGTTGACGATCCCGATGTAAAAGGCGGGGAGCAGGAGGGTGATGAAGGCCCCCAAAAAACGGACCAGGCGGAGGAAGGTGCCGAAGGGCCAGCGAAGGTAGTAGTCTTCCGGCGTATGGAGGAAGATGGTAAAAGTGGCCGGAAGGACGAGGGCGTAGGGGGAAGGCCCCACCAGCACGACGACATGGCCTTCGGCCAGAAAGGCCGCACAGCGGTCCGGCCGTTCGGTGGCGATGGCCTGGGGGATGAGGGCGTGGGGATGATCTTCGATGAGTTGTTCGAGACTACCGCTGTCGCCGATAAAATCGATCTTTTCCCCGATCATCTGGATACGCCGTTTCACTTCCGCCACGAGCTTGGGGTTCGCCACCTCATAGAGGTACATCAACGCCACATCCGTCCGGCTGCGGGCCCCGACGGTGAAGATCTCGGTCACGAGCCCCGGCGAACGGAGGATACGCCGGATGGCGGCGGTATTGGCGCGCAAGGTCTCCACGAAACCTTCCTGGGGGCCACGGACGACCTGCTCGGTCTGGGGCAGTCCGATGGTCCTGTGTTCCCAGCCCTTGGTCTCCACGCTGAGGGCGGCCCGGTCGCCTTCCACGAAGACCAGGGTGTTGCCGGCGACGATTTCCTGGCTGGCCGCGCCGAAGGTGGTCACCTTTTTCAGCTGGTGGCCCGGGAGCAGCCTTTTTTCTACTTCCTCCAGATCCACCTCTTTTTTCTCGCCCGGGCCTTCCTCCCGAATGAGGAGCATCAAGGGCTGGAGAATGGCGTAGTTGATGACCTTCCGGTCGACCAGGCCGTCGAGATAGGCCAGGAAGGCCCGTTTGCCTCCGGCGAGGTCGAATTCACGGATCACGAGATCGACGTTGGTCGGCGCGACGAAGATGGCCTTGAGCCGCTCCAGATCCTTTGCGTAGGCCCCGGTGAATCTTTCCTCATCGAAGCGGCCTTCGACGGCCGGGGGGCCGAACGGCCGCCGCCTGCCCAACGAAAAGGTGAAAGGTAGGAAAGACCGGTCCCGCCGGATGAGTTGGCGCAGGCGGTCGAGAAACGAAGAAGACAGGTCGGATCACCTCTTTCCATAGCCTGTACCCAAAGACCGCCGCCTATGAGACGGGAAGTTCTCGTCCCGCCGGAACCCCATATAGATGTCTACCGGGAAGACGATGCGGACAGATGGGTGAGGAAGATGGACTACCAAAACGAGGTCGAGGAAGTCGATTGGTTGGCGGCCGAAGAAGGGGCCGGCGATGATGACCGGGAACGCTTTTGGCGGCAGGCAGAGAAGATCTTCGTCGTCGCCCTGGTGGTCTGTGCTCTCCTCGTCCTAAAGACCGCCGGCCGGCCGGGACGCTGGCTCCTGGCCCGTCTGCGGACGGCCGTCACCGTAGACTTTTCCGCGACGGTGGCCCGTCTTGGCTCGCCGGAAAAAGTCCGGGCGCTCCTGGCGACCCTGCGGGAACGCCTGGCCCGCGAATGGCAGGTGAACGGGCCGCGCCTCCAGAACCAGGCCGGTCCACCGCGCTTCTTTTGGCCTTTGGAGGAGGCCAGCCCGGTGGCCTCGACCCTCCTTTCCCCGCGGAACCGGGGACTCGATCTCCGGGCGGCGGCGGGTAGCCTCGTGCTGGCCGCGGCCGCCGGAACCATAACGGAGGTTCGCCGGGAAAGGGACGGGAGTTTTACCCTTGTCCTTGACCACGGCCAAGGATGGCGGACGGTCTACGAGCGATGCCGGACGGCCCTGGTGGGACCGGGTGCCTTCATCGCCGCCCGGCAACCCATCGGCATCCTCGGGAGCGCGCCCCCGCCCCTACCCGCCTACCTTCATTTCGAGATCTGGCAGGGGGCAACGCCTCTCGCTCCCGGTGCTCTTCTTCGGTCCGGGTCGATATGAATCCCTTTTTGACCGCGCGCCGTTTCCGCGATACGATCCTGGCCCTGGGGGGAGCGGCCTTTTTTCTCGTCGTGGCGCTTTTCGCCGGGCGTACGGGTGAGGCGTTGATCCTCCTTTTTTTGCTTTTTTCCCACGAGCTCGCCCATCTGGCGGCGGCCATGGGGTTCGGATATCGCCCCGTCGCCCTACGGCTTGCCCCCGGTGGCCTCCTTCTGGCGCTGGATGGCGCCTTGATGGGGGACGCCCCGGCCGAGGCGACGGTGGCCGTCGCCGGCCCCCTCCACCATCTGATCCTGCTTTTCCTGGCGGCGTTGGTGCCGGGGTTCAAGGCGGCCCTCGGTCCGTACTGGCCCTTTTTTTGCCGGGCCAACCTTTCTCTGGCCTTTTATAACCTCCTTCCGGTTTTCCCTCTGGACGGCGGACGTCTTCTCCGGGCGGGACTGAGTTGCCGGCAAGGTCCGCTTGCGGCGACGAAGACCGTCCGCCGGCTGGGAGTATACGTGGGTTTATCTTTTCTTTTTTACGCCTCTTTTCTCCTGGCCATGGGGAAGGGGCCCCTACCTTTTCTCGGGGGCCTTTACCTTTTATATCTGGGGAAAAAAGGACAAGAGGAGAACTTTTTGGCCGGCGAATTACACCGGCTCGCCCGGACGACCGGTCTTCTCGGTCGGGGTGAGATCGTCCCCCTCCGCCTTTTCGCCGTGCGGGCAGAAGCCCTTATCTGGCCGTCTTTGACCCGGATCACCGGCCATGGTTATCGCCTTTTCTGGGTCCTGGATGCCGGGGGGCGGACGCTGGGATGGCTTACCCAGGAGGATGCCCTGGCCGCCCTGATCCGTCACGGCCTGGGGGTGGCGTTCGGGCAGGCGATAAAAGGGGAAGATAGCAAAGGAGTCGGTGTCGGAATGTCGAATCATCCCGGGGTGGAGGGAAACCTTCCCAACGGGTCGTTTCCCGTTTTCGTCCAGAGCGATCGTGGAGGTGGCGAGGGATTTTCGCGGCGAAGATCGAGAAAATCCTGACCGAGGTGGGAAAACCCACCCGTTACCTGGGTGGCGAGTGGCAGGCCGTCGTCAAGCCGTGGGAAGAAGCCGAAGTCCGGCTGGTTTTGGCCTATCCCGATGTCTATGAGGTGGGGCAGTCCCACTTGGGGTTACGGATCCTTTACGGTCTGGTCAACGAAGCCCCGGCCTGTCTGGCCGAGCGGGTCTTCGCTCCCTGGCCGGATATGGAAGCGGCCATGCGCCGGGAAGGGATCCCCCTTTTTACCCTGGAGTCCTGGCGACCGGTGGCCGATTTCGACCTTTGGGGGTTCTCCCTGCCCTATGAGCTGACCTATACCAACATCCTTAACATGCTTTCCTTAGCCGGCCTACCGCTGCGGGCGACGGAACGGGGGGACCACCATCCGCTCGTTTTGGGCGGGGGGCCCCTGGCCTACAACCCCGAGCCTCTGGCGGAATTCTTCGACTTCTTTTTCCTCGGCGAGGCGGAAGAGGGCCTTTTGGAACTCATCGCCGTCTACCGGCGTCTGGGCGGTCGCCGGGCGGGTAAGAAGGCCATCTTGCGGGCCCTGGCGGGAGTAGAAGGGGGCTACGTTCCGTCTTTTTACCGGCCCGTCTATCACCCCGACGGGACCATCGCCCGGCTCGAAGCGGAACCGGGTGCACCGCTGCCGGTCCGCAAAAGACTGGTGGCCGATTTCGAGAAGGCCTATTTTCCCCTCCGTTTTCTCGTGCCCCATCAGGAGACGGTCCACGACCGAGGGATGGTCGAGATCCTCCGCGGCTGTACCCATGGGTGCCGCTTCTGCCAGGCAGGCATGATCTACCGGCCCGTCCGCGAACGTTCCCGGACGAAGATAACCGAGGAGATGGAGAAACTGGTCTGCGCCACCGGTTTCGACGAGTTCTCCCTGACCTCTTTGAGCAGCACGGACCATACCCAGATCGCCGAGCTCCTGGAGGAACTGGTCGGGCGGTACGCGCCGGAGGGGATCACCGTCTCCCTCCCTTCTCTGCGGGCCGACCGGTTCTCCCTGGCCCTGGCCCATAAGATGCAGGGGAACCGGAAGACCACCCTGACCTTCGCCCCGGAGGCCGGCAGCGAACGGCTCCGGCGGGTGATCAACAAGGACCTGACCGAGGAGGAGATCCTGGCCACCGTGGAGGCGGCCTTCGCCGCCGGATGTCAACGGCTGAAGCTCTATTTCATGATCGGTCTCCCCACCGAGACCGAGGAGGACCTCCGGGCCATCGCTTCTCTGGCCCACCGGATCCTCGCCATCGGCCGCCGCTACGACCGGCGGGCCGCGGTGACGGTCAGCGTCTCCACCTTCGTCCCCAAACCGCACACGCCTTTTCAGTGGCGGCCCCAGCTTTCCCTGGCGGAGACCAGGGCCCGCCAGGCCCTCCTTCAGTCGCTCATCCACGGCCGGAACCTGGAACTCCAGTGGCACCAGGCCGAGCAGAGCGTGCTGGAGGGGATCTTCGCCCGCGGCGACCGGCGGCTCGCGAAAGCCCTGCTCGCCGCCTTCCGTCGGGGGTGCAAATTCGACGGCTGGAGCGAATGGTTTGCTTACGAGCGCTGGCAGGAAGCCTTTGCCGAGGCGGGGCTCGATCCCGCTTTCTATCTTCTGCGTCCCCGGACCTACGACGAGATCCTCCCCTGGGATCATCTGGATGTAGGGGTGACGAAGGAGTTCCTGGTGGCCGAGGACCGGCGGGCCGAACGGGGGGAGCTCACCCCGGACTGTCGCGTGGCCGGCTGCCACGGGTGCGGGGTCTGTCCCGCCTACGGACTCCCGGCCGTGGGGGTGATCCGGGGATGAAGACCACCTGGCGTTTCCGGCTGGCCAAAAGGGGGAAGATGCGCTTCCTCTCCCATCTCGACCTCATGCGCACCGTGGCCCGGGCCTTTCGCCGCGCCGGGCTGCCTCTCGTTTATTCCGAAGGTTTCCACCCGCATCCCCTTTTCTCGTTCGGGCCCGCCCTGGCGGTGGGGATCGAGAGCGAGGCCGAGTACTTCGACGCCGTCCTCCGGGAGGACCCGGGCCCGGAAGAGGAAATCTGCGCCCGGCTCAATGCCGTCCTTCCCCAGGGGCTGGTCATCCGGGCGGCCGGGCGGCCGCTTCTCGATGGCCGTTCCCTGGCCGCCCTTCTCGATGCCGCGTCTTACCATCTCTGGCTCGCCGGGCCTCGGGAGGCGCTGGCGGCTTTCCCCGCCCTCCTGACGCGCACCAGCTTGCCCTATCG
>JAAYXC010000422.1 GCA_012516115.1 Bacillota bacterium
CTACGTCAGCACCCCCGGCAACAGCAACAAGGACTCCATCGAGGCCGGTGTGACCTACTACCTCGACCCGAAGAAGATGGCCTGGATCGACGTGGCCTACTGCAAACTCGACAGGCAGTGGTACGAGATCGAGTTCGGCGTGAAGTTCTAAGGGTATAATAAAAACCCATAACGAAAAAGAGCGGGGGGTCCGCAGCCGAAGTAGCCCCCGCTCTTTTTCCAAAAAATGAATAGCAGCCACCATGAACGTTTGGGGTGATATTTTGCAATGTATTCTAATGAATTCCAATTTTTCTTACCTACTCAGATAATTTTTGGGGTAGGAACATTGTCTAAAATTGGTGAAGAAACAACACGTCTTGGGAAGAAAGCGTTGCTGGTAACGGCTGCCGGCACTATGCGAACTCTCGGCTATACAGCTCAAGTTGAAAAGATTCTCGAAGAACACGGTATTCCTTACAAGGTTTTTGAAGAAGTTGAGAGTAATCCCAGCACTGCTACGGTTGAATTAGGAGTAAAGTTAGCACGTGAACAAGGTTGTGATCTCATCATTGGCCTGGGTGGTGGAAGTGCTATTGATGCGGCAAAAGCCATTGCCTCCTCGGCCGGATTGGGTATCCCCATTCTCGATTTAATGCGGGAAGGGATGTCCAAAAAGGGATTGCCCTGTATCGCCGTTCCGACCACCGCCGGGACCGGCGCGGAGGTTACCCATATCTCGGTGCTTACGATCAAAGAAAGCAAACGTAAAGATGGATTGCGAAGCCCTTACAATTTCCCCAGTGTCGCCATCGTGGATCCTTCTCTTACTTTAGGTTTACCGTCTTACATCACCGCTTATACGGGTATCGATGCGCTTACCCATGCGGTGGAAGCTTATACGGCCCGGGCGGCGAACCCGGTTTCCGACCTTTACGCGCGAAAGGCGATTATACTTATCAAACAGTACCTTCGCCGGGCTGTTTTTTACGGTAATGATCTTGAGGCCCGGAAAGGCATGGCCTTGGCCAGCAACTTAGCCGGCATCGCCATCGCCCATGCCGGTACGGGCGCCGCGCACGGGATCGGGATGACGGTTGGTGGTATTTGTAATGCCGAACATGGGGTAGTGGTAGGGTTGGCCCTCCCGACCGTGATTAGATTTAACCTCGGTACCAACCTTGAGAAATATAAAGACGTTGCCGAACTCCTCGGTGAGGAGACCCACGGGCTAAGTTTGCGCAGGGCCGCCATGCTGGCGGCAGAGGCCGTCGAGGCTCTTCTCGCCGACCTTAATCTACCTCGACGTCTCGGCGATATCGGGGTAACCGAAGATCTAATCCCCGAGCTAATGGCCGATACCAAGACCCAACGAGTATGGTTGAATAATTCTCGGCTGGCGACGGACGAAGAAAAAGAGAAGTTGTTTAGGGCGCTACTATGATTAGTCGGAGGTCGTGTATTGAAAGCATTACTTTTGCGGAATTATAACGAACTAGCCAGATGTACCCGATCCGGAGCCAGGCCCCGAAGACTTGTTGATTCGGGTTAAGGCCTGTGCGATCTGTGGAAGCGTTGTACATGGAATGGACGGCAGCACCGGACGGCGTATCCCACCGCTTATTACTGGGCCATGAGGCCGCAGGAGAAGTTGTGGCTGTGGGGCCAATGGTTTCGGGACTTTCAGGTGGGTGACCGTGTAACCTTCGATTCTACATCTATTGCGGTCGGTGCCGCTATTGCCGTGCGCGACCCGCGCCGGCACTACCACAGATATTCGCCGGCTTACCAACGGATTAGGTGCAGGGGTGGCTTTCGAGACGGTCGGCACCACTTCGGCGCTGCAGATCGCCTTCCACGCTTTAAGTAGGGGGATCCCTTGTTTCGATAGGAAATCTCGCCGCCAGAGTAGAATTTCCACTTCAACAAGCCGTCACAAGACAACTTTCCATCTACGGTAGTTGCGCCTCGGCCGGCCAGTATGAAGTGGGTCTCGATCTTATTGCGCGCGGCGCGGTGGACGTCGAGTCGTTGACCAGTGCGCTAGCGCCGTTAGCGGAAGGGCCCCTCTGGTTTCGGAGGCTGCGCGAGGGGTCGCAACGACTGATTAAGGTAATTTTTACCATAGGCAGAACGGTTCGTTCACGGCAAGGAAGGTGATTAAGGAATGAGCGTTAATCTATTCGATCTTTCCGGCAAAGTAGCCATCGTCACCGGAGCCAGCCGCGGCCTGGGACAGCAGTTCGGCCGGGCTTTGGCCAGGGCCGGGGCCGATCTGGTCATTACGAGTCGCGACCCGGCGACCCTGATTCCCTTTAAGGAAGAGATCGAGGCCATGGGCCGGCGGGCCCTACCGCTGGCGCTCGACGTGCGGGACTACGATAGTATCCAACAGATGGTCGAGGACGCTTATGAAGCCTACGGGAAGATCGACATCCTTGTCAACAATGCCGGCTGCAACGTTCGGAAGCCGGCCCTTGAGATTACCTGGGATGACTGGAACCTGGTCCTCGACACCAACCTGCGGGGGAGCTTTTTTGTGGCCCAGGCGGTGGCGCGGAAGATGATTCCCCGCCGTTACGGCCGCATTATCAACATCGGTTCGGTGACCTGCGTCTTCGGGTATGCGGGCGTCACCCCGTACTGCGCCAGTCGCGGCGGGGTAAAACAGATGACCATGAGCCTGGCCGATGAGTGGGGGATCTACGGTATCACCGTCAACTGCCTGGCGCCGGGATGGTTCAAGACCGAGCAGACCAAAGTCCTCTACGAAGACCACGAGTGGGTGGCTTATATCTGCGATCGCATCCCTTTGAAGCGGCCGGGGTTGCCGGGCGATCTGGATGGGGCTGTTGTCTTTTTGGCCTCCGATGCCTCGGCCTATCTGACCGGCCAGACCATCCTGGTCGACGGCGGGATCAGCACCGGCGCCACCAGGGCCACCTCGCACCGTCGCGAAGCTTAAGGAATTGCCATGTTGGTTTGGATTAGAGGCCGTTCGTTACCCCTGCTGGTTTCGTTCCTTCTGGTTTCCGCCGTGGGGTTCCTTTTTTCCCCTTCGGCCGGGGTACCCCGCTCCCCGAGCACCGCGCGATTGGTGGCGGCCGGAGATATCATCCTCCATACGCCCATCTTGAATGCGGCCCGGGACGCGGCCTCTTCCCGTTACGACTTTCGCCCGATCTTCACCTACCTCCGGCCCTTTTTCGAGGAGGCCGACTTGGCCACCGCCGTGCTCGAGACGACCCTCGGTGGTCCGGAGAGCGGTTACACGGGCTATCCCCGCTTCAACAGTCCGGCGGAGATCGCCGAGGCCCTCCGGTGGGCCGGTATAGATCTCGTCTTCACCGCCCATAATCATTCTCTCGACCGGGGAGTGGATGGGGTTTGGCGGACCTTAGAACATTTAGACCGGGTCGGCCTGCTTCACGTGGGTACGGCACGAACCCCGGATCCGGGAGCCAGGGTGGTGCTGCGGGAGATCAACGGGATCCGTTTCGCTTTTCTCGCCTACACTACCTCCACTAACGGCCTGTCGCTCCCCCGCGGCCGGGAATGGGCGGTCAATCTTTATCGCCGGGAACAAGCCGCCGCCGACGTGGCCCTGGCCAGGCGCCTGGGGGCGGAAGCGATCGTCTCCGCCCGCCACGCGGGCGTGGAATACCAGCGCCAACCTTCCCAGGAACAGCGGACCATCGTCGAGGAACTCCTCGACCTCGGCGTCGATGTGGTCCTGGGCAGCCACCCCCATGTCATCC
>JAAYXC010000423.1 GCA_012516115.1 Bacillota bacterium
ACGAACGGGTAGAGGAGAATGAGCCCCACCCGAAGAACCGTGGAAAGCACTGAGGGGTAAGTGGCGCGAACCCAGTCCGCAAGAAGCGCGTGGAGATCGGCCGTAAGCATGATAGAGGAGGTCCGGTAGCCGAGGAAGAAGAGGAGAAGGCCTCCGCCGGCCAAAAGCGTGCTCTGAAGCCTTAAGCCTTCCAGTATGGCAAGACCGCTCAAGCCCAACCCAAGCCAGAACGGGGAATAACCCTGGAAGGGCCGCCTCAGGCGGGTCACGGTCGTACCGGCCGCGGCCTGGGCGAGGAGGATTCCGATGAAGACGAGACTGAAGAATAAAGGCCTCTGTGCCATCCCGGCCCGGGCCAGGATGGGTTGCCAGTACTGGATTATAATCTGATAGTACAGGTTAAGCAGAAGAATGACCGCAAAAAGACGAAAGAGGTCTATCGGCTGTCGCCATATGTATCGCCAGACCCGCACGAGGTCGCTGCGGAGCGTTCCGCTCGCCGAGGGCTCCGGCCGGGGGATGCCGGCGAGCAGCCAGACCGAACATCCGGCTAGGCCGAAGAGCCCCGCGGCACCCATCCCCCAGAAGAGGCCGGCCTCTACCCCCTTCGTTAGTCCGCCCACGGCCGCCGCGGCCGCCATGGCGAGGAACTCGTACTTCGCGTAGACGCCAAAGACGGCATCCAGCGTCTCCCCCCGGCCTTCTTGCCGAGCGGCGGCCACCAGCACGGCCTCGAAGGCCCCGTTGAAGAAGGCGAGCGAAAGAGCGTTGAAGACCTCGCCTACATATAGCCAGGAGACATGCGGGGAATAGGCGGTGATCCCGAGCCATAGGCCGCCGGAGACGACACCCGCCATAAGCGAGAGTTTATAGCTACAGCGGTCGGCGAAGTAGCCGAAGGGCGCATCCACAAGTAGAATGATCAGGGCTTGAAGGCCTTTGAGGTAAGCGATCCCGCCCAGGGAGAGACCCCGCGAGAGGAGGTAGAGGGCGGAGACCGGCCCGATGAGCATGCGGATGCTCCCGAAGAGGAGGCCGAAAAGCATGATCCGTTGGCGTATTGTCATCCCACTGCACATAAGTCACCACATACAGGACAAGCTGGATTACGGGGTACATCTTGCGTTTCGATCCTAAGAGAATGTGTCCAGATGCCAATGCGTTTATTTAGCGATTGAATCACGCCATATCCGCCTAAAAAGCGCACTGCCTCGAGGAGGACTCCGGCGGCGGCGATCATAACGGCAGCATTAGAGGGTGCTTGATAACCTTTATTGATAGCTCGTACCGCTTCCTGAAGACGTGACTCACCATGGTCAGCTGTAGCCACGAGACTCTGGCAACGCCAACAACCCGTTTCACCGGGCTTCACAAAAGGCCCCCACACAGCTACACAGCCAAGCCCCTAAAAGTAAACATGACAATTCGAAAATTTGCTATGCCGTTAACTCAGCACGGGTGATCCTCGGCCCGTCCACGCAGAGTGGCCAGCGTACTGCTGAAAAAGTTTCTTGGGAGGGAAACGTCGTTGAAGCTATCTTTAGTTCCCCGGAGGAGGAAAGGGCGGACCATACTTTGTCCGGTGCCAAACATAAAGAAGTTTGAACTAACTCTTTATTGCAACATTACAACGCAAAAGATCGAAGTCATTACGTCCAAATTTGATTCCACCGCTTCCTCGAAGCCCTTTTCGTTAGCCTCAGTTAAGATTTATAACTTGTTTCCACCAAAGGCCTAAGGCCTTATGAATTATATGAGAAAAAATATACCATAGCCGGTTAACTCTGTCAAGATATTTTTCCATGAAAGAATCTTATCTCCTTACATGTATTGAAAATATCATTGCTGATAGACCTTGCCATGGAACGTGGTGGAGGAACCGAGGGCGTTCTCCTCAATAAGTCTCAAATAGAAACCATAGAGGCCGGCGCGGCGGTGGAGAGGCCTGCCGGCGCCGAAGAAGGAATGATTTCGTGGCGAACAGGACGGCGCTTTCTATACAAAAAACAAAGGGACCTCCCGGCCCCCGTCTTTTTATACTTTATACTTTTTACTCCACCGTCCCGTGGAACTCCTCCGCGTTAAGGTTAAAGCAGCCCCGTGCGTTCAACCGGTATTTCGGTGGGATCATCACCTCCGCCTGGTCGACCCGCGGCCACAAGAGAAAGTCGGGGTACGGCGAACGGAGCCTCACGTAGACCACCTCCCCGACCTCTTCAAGAACCACGTTTGTCGCCAGGGCTTCCTTTTCGCCGGCATCCGCCCCCTTCCGGATTAACCCCCGGATCTTGACCACGATACGGTC
>JAAYXC010000424.1 GCA_012516115.1 Bacillota bacterium
GTATAATTATCCTTTGCGATCTTTGTGCCTTTGTGAGAGAATACTGTTTTTTCTCTTACAAAGATCATAAAAAGTGAGTTTCAGAGTCCTGCCCGTCCCGCAAACACGGGTGGGGATGCAGGGGGTAAAGATCTTGTCCCAGGGCTATCTCGCGCTCGTCCTCCCTGCCCATCTCCCTTACGTCCGGCACCCGGAACGACCCGACTACCTCGAAGAGGACTGGTTCTACGAGGCGGTGGTCGAGACCTATCTCCCCCTCCTCGACATGTGGCGACGCCTCGCGACCGAGGAGATTCCTTATCGGATGACGGTCAGCCTCTCCCCCACCTTGCTGGCCATGTTCCGGGACCCCCTCCTCATGGGCCGTTGCGAGCGGAGGCTCGAGCGCCTGATCGAATTGGCGGAAAAGGAGACGATCCGCACCCGCTACGAGACGGAATTCAACGAGACGGCCCGGCTCTATCTGGCCCGTTTCCGACGGGCCCACCGACTCTATACCGAAGAGCTGGCCCGGGATATCATCGGCGGGTTCCGAGCCCTGCAAGACCAGGAAATACTAGAAATTATTACCTGTCCGGCCACCCACGGATATCTTCCCTTGATGATCCACCCCGAAGCCGTGCGGGCCCAGATCCAGATCGGTCTCGATTACTACCGTTCCCAGTTCGGCCGCTATCCGCGCGGGATGTGGCTCTCGGAATGCGGCTACCAGCCCGGCCACGACGAGATCCTACGCGAGGCGGGGATAAGATATTTCTTTACCGACGCCCACGGCGTCCTTCATGCCCGGCCGCGGCCCAAGTACGGGACCTACGCGCCGATCTATTGCCCGAGCGGGGTGGCGGCCTTCGGCCGGGATATGGAATCCTCCAAACAGGTCTGGAGCGCCGACGAGGGTTACCCCGGCGATTACGATTACCGTGAGTTCTACCGGGATATAGGCTACGATCTGGAGTACGAGTATATCCGGCCTTATCTCGGTCAAGATGGGATCCGGAAGAACACCGGCATCAAGTACCACCGCATCACCGGCCGGACGGCGGATAAAAAACCCTACGTCTATTGGGTGGCGCGGGAGAAGGCGGCCATCCATGCCGGGAATTTTATGTTCAACCGGGAGCTCCAGGTAAAATACCTGGCCGAGTTCTTCGACCGGCCGCCGATCGTCGTCGCCCCTTACGATGCCGAGCTCTTCGGCCACTGGTGGTACGAAGGGCCGGAATGGCTGGAGTTCCTCATCCGGAAGATCGTCTACGACCAGAAAACCCTGCGGCTTATCACCCCCGGTGACTACCTGGAAATCCATCCGCGGAACCAGGTGGCCCGGCCTTCCATGTCGAGCTGGGGCTATAAGGGATATAACGAGGTCTGGCTCGAGGGGAGCAACGACTGGATCTACCCGCACCTGCACATGGCCGCCAGCCGGATGATCGAGCTGGCCAACGCCCACCCGCGCGCCGAAGGATTAGTGCGGCGGGCCTTAAACCAGGCCGCCCGGGAGCTCCTTCTTGCCCAGAGCTCGGACTGGGCCTTCATCATGAAGACCGGGACCATGACCTCCTACGCGGTAAAACGAACCAAGGACCATCTGGGCCGGTTCAACCGTCTTTATGAGCAGATCCGCGCGGGCCGCATCGAGGAGAGCTTCCTCCGGGAGATCGAGGAGAAAGACAATATCTTCCCGGAGATCGATTATACCTGCTACCGTTCGGACCACCGCATCGGCTACGAGCCGCGCCGGTCGACCACGGCCACCGGTTAACCCACGCCCTTTATCTTCCGCAGGAGGGCCAGGGCGGGCGCGAGTTTTCCGCCGGTCATGAGGCACACTCCCGCGCAGAAAGGTTTTAGCCGCAAAAAGGTCTCAAAGGCCATTTCCAGGCCGAGTTCGGCCTGGCGCGTGGGGGGTGAGGCGGCCAGACGGGATAGCACCTCCGGCGGGACGAGGATGCCCGGGACCTCATGGGCCAGGTATTCCGCCTGGCGGAGACTCCCCAGGGGCCAGAGCCCTAAAATAATGGGCCGGCCGAAACGGGCCGCCGCTTCTTTAAGAAAAACCTCGGCCACCTCCGGGGCAAAGACGGGCTGCGTGAGACAAAAATCGGCCCCGGCGGCAAACTTGGCCCCCAATCGTGCCAGTTCCGCTTCCGGGTCGGCGGCGGTGGGGTTGGCGGCCACCCCGATGGCGAACCCGGTCGCGCTGCCCAAGGGGTTGCCGGCCAGGTCGAACCCCTCGTTCATCCGGGCCATGATGCGCACCAGCCCGGTGGCGTCCACGTCGAAGACCGGCGTGGCCTCGGGGTGATCCCCCACCCGCGGCGGATCGCCGGTCAAGGCCAGGATGTTCCGGATGCCGAGGGCCGCGGCGCCCAGGAGTTCGGCCTGCAGTCCGATGAGGTTGCGGTCGCGGCAGGTGAGATGGAGGAGGACCTCGATCTCCGCCTCCTCCTGGAGCCGGTGGGCCAGGGCCACGGAACCCATTCGCACCCGGGCCATGGGCCCGTCGGCCACGTTGACCGCGTCGGCTCCGGCCCGTTTCAAGGCCCGTGCCGTCTCCACCAGCGGAGTCGGGTCTGGCCCTTTGGGCGGGGCGAGCTCCACGGTGCAGACGAATTCACGTTCGAGCTTCGTGTGAAAGGCCGAAGGCACCCGGAGGACCGAAGGTAAAGCGGACGGCGTCCCGGAAACCGGCACGGGCCGCGGCCTGGTCGAAAGCCCGGCCAGGCTCCGGGCGAGGGCCATGATATGGTCGGGGCCGCTCCCACAACACCCGCCGATGATGTTGGCCCCCAGTTCCCAAAGCTTCCGGGCCGCCTCGCCGAAATAGGCGGGCCGGTCCGGGAAGACCGTGCGGCCCTCTTCTCTCCGCGGGAGGCCGGCATTGGGCATGAGGCAAAGGAGCTGGTCCGGTCGGAGGTGGAGGCGCAACTCCGCGGCCACCCGCACCATTCCCTCGGGCCCCGTCCCGCAATTGGCGCCGATCCCTAAAAGGGGGAGCCCGGTCAAGGCCGCCGCGGCCGTGCGCGCCGCGACCCCGGTGGCGGTGAAACCCTCCTCATCAAAGGCCAAAGAGGCGATCACCGGCAGGCCGGTGGCGAGGGCCACCCGGGCGGCCAAAAGGAGTTCGTCGATATCGGCGAAGGTCTCAAGGAGGATGAGATCCACTCCCTCTTCGACCAAGATCGCGATCTGCAAGCGGAAAGCCTCCTCGGCCTCCTCGCGGGAAAGGGTGCCCACCGGGGCCAGGGCCCGGCCCAGGGGCCCCACGGCGCCGGCCACGACGACCTTATCCCCCGCCGCCTCCCTGGCGATCTTTACGCCGGCGCGGTTGATGGCGGCCATCTCCTCGGCCAAGCCCGCGCGACCCAACCGGATGGGGTTCGCCCCGAAGGTATTGGTCTCGATCAGGCGCGCGCCGGCCCGGATATATGAACGATGGATCTCCGCCACGATCTCGGGTAAGGTGAGGTTCGTCCGCTCCAGGTTGGTCCCGAGCGGGATTCCTCGCCGATGGAGTTCGGTCCCCATGGCCCCGTCGGCGATCAAGATCCGCGTCCGCGCTTCTTCGAGCCAAGAATGCACCGTCGTCCGCTCCCTTCGGCTTCGAAAAGGAAAGAGCGCCTTCTTGCCCGATTATAACATAGAGGGCTTAGGCCGTCACGCCGACGGGAGGAAAACTACCCTTGGGGGTTGAATCGTAACCCGGAGGGGAGGGGAAAAGGTGGCCGAGAAGACTCTTTCTGCCAATATGGAAGATTACCTGGAGGCGATCGCCACCCTCATCAAAGACTCCGGGGTGGCCCGGGTCAAGGAGATAAGCGCGGCCTTGAAGGTCAAGACGCCGAGCGTCCATGCCGCCCTCCACCTCTTGGTGGACAAGGGCTTGATCGAGCACGAGCACTACGGTTACGTCCGCCTGCCCGAGGCCGGTGCCGCGATGGCGGCGGAGATCATCCGGCGCCACGAACTCTTGGAGGGTTTCCTCCGCGACCTTTTGGGGCTCCCGGCCGAGGAAGCGGCGGAGAACGCCTGCCGGATGGAACACGTCATGAGCGAGGAGGCCTTGGCGCGCCTGGAGCGTTTCCTGGAGTTTCTTCGAAACCGACCGGAATGGGCCGCCTGGTCCGCGGAGTTCCGGACGGCCGTGGAAGGGCGGAAATAAGGCAAGTCGAGGCGCATCCTCGGGAATCCCCGGAACGCGCCTTTTTGATTTCCGCCGTACGGAACGGCCCGTCGCTTCTTCCGCCCCACGACCATAGCCTAGGGACGAAAGGACCCTCTTCATGGGCGAGGTGGCGGTGGCGTGTGCGGCATCGTCGGTTGGGTGGACCGGTAACGTGACCTTTGCCGGGCCGGCCCGATCATGGAGACCATGGTCCGCACCCTGGCCCCTCGGGGGCCGGATGAAGAGGGTATCTGGCTTTCGCCCCGGGCGGCCTTGGGGCACCGCCGCCTCATCGTAGTCGACCCGGCGGGCGGCCGGCAACCGATGATCGCCGGTCCGCCCGGCCGTCGCTTCGTCATCACGTACAACGGCGAACTCTACAACACGGAACAACTCCGCCGGGAACTAAAGGCTCTCGGGTATACCTTCCGGGGCCGTTCCGATACGGAAGTGATGCTCCTCTCTTATCTCGCCTGGGGGCCGGACTGCGTCACGCGGTTCAACGGGATCTTCGCCTTCGGGATCTGGAACGAAGCGGACGAGAGCCTTTTTCTGGCCCGGGATCGGCTGGGAGTTAAGCCCCTCTTCTACACCGAACGCGGGAGCGCTCTTCTCTTCGCTTCGGAGCTGAAAGCCCTCCTGGCCCACCCGGAAATTCCCCCCGAGGTCGACCTCGAGGGTCTGGCCGAGATCTTCCTCCTCGGCCCGGCCCGGACCCCGGGTTCCGGCGTCTTCCGGGGCATAAAGGAACTCCGGGCCGGATACTGCCTGCTCCATCGCCGTGAGTCGACGCGGATCTGGCCATACTGGCGCCTGGAGAGCCGTCCACACGAGGACGATCCGGAAACGACCGCGGCCAAGGTCCGGGAGTTGCTGCGGGACGCGGTGGCGCGCCAGCTCGTGGCGGATGTCCCGGTCTGCGTCCTGCTCTCCGGGGGGCTCGACTCCAGCGCCATCGCCGCCTTCGCCCGCGAGACCTTACGGGGCAAAGGGGGCGCGCCGCTTGTCACCTATTCCATCGACTACGAGGGGAACGAAGAGCATTTCCGGCCGAACAGCTACCAGCCGGAGGCCGATGGCCCATGGGTCGAAATCGTCTCCCGCGCGATCGGTACCGAACACCACCGGGTAGTGGTGGGGACGGAAGAAGTGGCCGCGGCCCTCGGCGCGGCCGTGTGCGCCCGCGACCTTCCGGGCATGGCGGACGTCGATTCTTCCTTGCTCCTCTTCTGCCGGGCCGTTAAACGCGGGGCCACCGTGGCCCTCTCCGGCGAGTCGGCGGACGAGGTCTTCGGCGGCTATCCCTGGTTCCATCTGGAGGAGGCCCCGGCGTTTGAGGGTTTCCCCTGGGCGCGGACGACCGCCCTCCGGGCGAGTCTCCTCCATCCCGAGCTGCGCACGGCCTTCCGGCGCGAACGGTTCGTCCGCCGACGCTACCTGGAGACCCTGGCCGAGGTACCCCACCTCCCCGGCGAGGACGCGCACGCGGCCCGCCGGCGGAGCCTCTTCTACCTCAACCTCACCTGGTTCCTCGGGGCCCTCCTTGAGCGCAAGGACCGCATGAGCATGGCTACGGGCCTCGAGATCCGTGTGCCGTTCTGCGACCACCGCCTGGTGGAATACGTCTGGAACGTCCCGTGGGAGATCAAGACCAGCGAAGGGGAGGTCAAAGGCCTTCTCCGCCGGGCCCTGCGTGGCCTCCTCCCGGAACCGGTGCTCCGGCGGCGGAAGAGCCCCTACCCCAAGACCCATCACCCGGCCTACCTCCGGCTGGTGCGCGACGGATTCGCGTGCCTCCTTGCAGACCCCTCCTCGCGGCTGGTGCCGCTCCTCGACCGCGCGGCCGCGGAAGAGCTGGTCCGGACAAACGGAGCCGCCTTCGAGCCGACCTGGTTCGGTCAGCTCATGGGCGGCGCCCAGATCTTCGCCTATTTGATCCAGGTGGATGCCTGGCTGCGGGAGTACAGGGTGAGGTTGGTGTAAGCA
>JAAYXC010000425.1 GCA_012516115.1 Bacillota bacterium
AATCGCTATACGATCTTCTACGGAAGGATGTGATCTCCTTTTAGAAAATAAATTATAATTTTCTCAACAAACTCACCTCCAACCATGCGTGGGAGCGGCGATAAGCCACGAAAGACAGGTGGGGGAAACCCATGCCCCGGGTGCCCGGGCCGAACGCCATCCGGATAGGTTCACCGGGGGCGTCGACCCCTTAATTCATCCCGCCCCATAAGCAGGACGCCGACGTGACAAAACGAAACCGCCAGCAACCCGACGGCTTATATTCCAACTGCTGACTGAAGGCTTCAAAACCGATAAAACGACCATCTCCGCCCCCGACCGCGGTCGGCCTTCGAGGCGGGAAGGAAGAACCCTACCGATGTCGAATTAAACACCTGCGGAGGACGACCGGCCGGTACCGGCCGTTTACGCGCGTCTCGGGAAAGAGGGGTCAAGATGAAGAGAGTGGAATTCCCGATCGAAGAATTATTGATCCGGCCGTGCCTCCTCTTTGGCGAAGGGATGGTCCTGGCCGCGGGTGACTTCGCCGCCGGCCGTTTCAACGCCATGGCCATCGGCTGGGGGAGCATAGGCCGGGTCTGGGGGAAACCTTTCGCCCAGGTCTTCGTCCGACCGACCCGGTACACCTACGAGTTCATGGAAAAATACAACACCTTCACCATCGCCGCCTTCCCCTCGAACTGTCGAAAGGCCATCGACCTCCTCGGAACCAAATCAGGCCGCGAGATGGATAAGGTGATCGCCGCCGGCCTGACGCCCGAACCCTCTTTGCGCGTGGCAGCCCCTTCTTTCGCCGAGGCGGAACTGGTCATCGAGTGCCGGAAGATTTATTTCCAGGACTTAAACCCCGCCTATTTCCTGGCCGATTACATCGCGCCCCATTACGGCCGCGACTACCACCGGCTCTATTTCGGTGAGATCCTGGCCGTAACCGGCGTGAAAAAGTACCGGCATGCGGAATAATCTTCCACGATCAAGGTGTGATGGAAACCAGCCCCGCCAGACCCACGCCTCATGCCTCGCGCCCACGCCTCTTCGCCCACCGGTCTTTCAATTCTGCCAGGCTCCAGGTATTGGCCACCTGCGCCGGAGTAAGCCACCCTTTGCGCGCCACGTTGAGGCCATACGGTAGTTGAGCCAGCTCGCCCGGGCTATGGGCGTCGGGGTTGATCCAGAAGACAAGCCCCATCTCCCGCGCCCGCCGGAACCACCGCCAGTCCAGGTCGAGCCGGTAGGGACTGGCGTTGATCTCCACGGCCACCTCGGAAGCGGCGGCGGCGCGGAGAACCTCCTCCATATCCACGGCATACGCGGCCCGTTCCAGAAGGATCCGACCTTCGGGGTGGCCCAGGACGGTGACGTAGGGATTCTGGAGGGCGCGCACGATCCGCGCGGTCATGGCCGCCCGGTCGAGATGAAAGTGGCTGTGGACCGAGGCCACCACGTAATCGAAACGGGCAAGGATCTCGTCCGGGTAGTCAAGACTTCCATCGGAGCTGATCTCCGCCTCGATCCCGGCTAAAAGGTACGGCCTGCCTCCCGCGCGGTTGTGGGCGGCGATGGCCTCCCATTGGACGATGAGTTCGTCGGGTTTGAGCCCGCCGGCATAAGCCGCGGACTGACTGTGATCGGCAATCCCCATATATTCCCAACCCAGTGCCGCCGCCGTGCGGGCCATCTCCGCCAGATCGGCCACACCGTCGCTGGCCGAGGTATGGACGTGGAGGGCACCCCTGATCTCCGAGATTTCCACCAGGGGAGGTAGTTCGTGGGCGGCCGCGGCCTCCACCTCTCCCCCGCCCTCGCGCAGTTCGGGTGGAACGTACTCCAGCCCCAGCGCGGCATAGATCGCCTCCTCGCTGGCCAAAAACAACCTCTCCCCGCCCCGGCAAAGTCCGCGCTCATCCAGCTTTAAGCCCAGTTCGGCGGCCCGCGCCCCCAAAGCGGTAAGATGTCCGGCGTTCCCGGTAAGGTACAGAAGCCGTCCGGGGAACTCTTCCGGGTGGGCCAGCCATAATTCCACCGGAATGCCCGCCTTAAGCACGGCGGCGATCCTTTCCAAGGTCTCTCGGCGGCCCATATCGAGCAAGGGAAGCCGGAGAAAAGCTTCCCCCACTACCAATGGGTTTTCCGTGGCCGCCACCAGATGGATATCCCTTACCACCTCTTCGGCCCGCCGGATGCTGCCCGCCACCTCCACCGTCAGCACTTCCGGTAGGGCCAGGAGGGCTTCTTTTAATTCCGCGGCCGCGGCCGCCGCCGTAGCCCAGAGGTGAAGGCCGCGGTTTTTGGCCAGCCATTCCAGACCGGCCAGGATCTTCTCTTCGGTCTTGGCCCCGAAACCCGGAAGATCGCGCAGGCGATGCGCCCGACAGGCGGCGGCCAACTCGTCCAGGGTGGTGAGGCCGAGCTCGCGGTAAAGGACCTGGACTTTCCGCGGCCCCAACCCAGGAAGGCGCAGGAATTCCAGAAGCCCCGGCGGAACCTGAGCCCGCAGGTTTTCGTAGTAAGGGAGTCGACCGGTGGTGACGAGGGTGGCGATCTTCTCCTGTAAGGCGGGGCCGATCCCGGCCAGCTCCCCCAGGCGACCCGTGCGGACCAGTTCGGCGAGGTCTTCGGTCAATCCCTCCACCACCCGGGCCGCCTGATAATAGGCCCGGACCTTGAAAGGGTTTTCTCCGCGCAGCTCCAAGAGAAGCCCGATCTCGTGCAAGATGGCGCCTACCGCGGCTTTATCCATCTTTTGCCCCTCCTTCACCACCGGCCAAGGCCCGCCGGTCGAAACCGACCACGGCCTGGACGGAACCTCTTCTTCGACACCCGGCCCAAACGGCGCCACCGCCGGGTACGGAGGTCTGGCCGCCGGTCGAAGACGATCAGAAAAAAGGCCGGGAAAATAAGAAAACTGGCCAATCCCAGCCCAAAGGCGGTCCAACTCCATCGAGCCAGGGGATAAGCCCAAGGAAGAAAGGCCACGAGCCCTACTGCATACCCGTGCACGGCCCGCAACCTTGGGGCGATCCGCGGTCCTATGGTATAGAAATAAGAAAAAAGGCTACCGCAAACCAAAAGGAAGGCCGTGGCCAGAACCCAGCCCGAAGGGGCGCGGGCCCGTTCCCGGAAAACGTAAACCAACCCGGTCAAGACGATTAATTCCACCGTCATCGCATCCTGGAGCTGCTTTCGCCATTCCAGGCGTTCAAGGAGCACGGGGGCTTCCTGCCGGCCCCGGCCGAAACCCGCTCCCCCGAGCCAGGTCCCGAGCAACAAACCCCCGGCCACCCGCGGGGGAAGAAGGCCCATCACCAGCAGTCCGGCGGCCGCCAAACCCCCGCCGGGGACCCTGGT
>JAAYXC010000426.1 GCA_012516115.1 Bacillota bacterium
GGGGAATACGTCTATTTCGTCCACTCTTACCACGTGGAACCGGAGGATCCTTCCTTGATCGTGGCCGAGACCGACTACGGGATTACCTTCCCGGCCGCTTTGGGGCGGGGAAACATCTTGGCCGTCCAGTTCCATCCGGAAAAAAGCGGGGCGGTGGGGCTGCGGCTCCTTTCCGCCTTCTGTGAGGCGATCTCCGCATGATGGTGATCCCGGCCATCGACCTCATGGGCGGGGCCTGTGTTCGCTTATACCAGGGCGAATTCGACCGGGCGACGGTCTACGGCCGGGACCCGGTGGCCGTGGCCCACAGGTTTGTCGAAGCCGGCGCGCGTCTGATTCATCTCGTCGATCTGGACGGCGCGCGGGCCGGGCGGCCCGTCCAGCGGAAGACGGTTCTGGCCGTGGCGAGGGCCGTCCCGGTCCCGCTGGAAGTGGGCGGAGGGATCCGGAGCATGGAGGCGATCGCCTCTTACCTGGAGGAAGGAGTGGCGAGGGTGGTCTTGGGTTCGGCGGCCGTCAAGCATCCGGCCCTCCTTGAGGCCGCCGTGGCCCGTTACGGGGAACGGATCGTCCTGGGCCTTGACGCACGGAACGGTCGGGTAGCCGTGGAAGGATGGCAGGCCACCTCGGAACGGGACGCGGTCTCCTTGGCCAAGGAGATGGCGACCATGGGCCTGGCGGAGGTGATCTATACCGACATCGCCAGGGACGGGACCCTGGCCGGCCCGGACCTGGAAGGCCTGGCCCGGTTGGTCAAGGAGTCCGGGATGAAGGTCATCGCCTCGGGCGGGATCTCTTCCGTCGACGATCTTAAGGCCGTGGCCGCCACGGGCGCCGCCGGGGCCATCGTCGGCAAGGCCCTCTACGACGGCCGCCTCGACCTGCGCACGGCCATCTTGGCCTTGGAGGTGGGAGAGGATGCTGGCCAAACGGATCATCCCTTGCCTTGACATCCGCGCCGGCCGGGTGGTCAAGGGGACTTCTTTTGTAAACCTCCGCGACGCCGGGGACCCGGTGGAGCTGGCCGCGTATTACGACGCCGAAGGCGCCGATGAACTAGTCTTTCTTGATATCACCGCCTCCCACGAGGGTCGCCGGATCGTCATCGATCTCGTCTCCCGCGTGGCGGAGAAGGTTTTTATTCCCTTTACTGTCGGGGGCGGGATCAACAGCGTCGAGGAGATGCGGGCCATCCTGCGGGCGGGCGCGGACAAGGTCTCCGTCAATACCGCGGCGGTGGCCGATCCGACGCTTATCACCCGGTGCGCGGAGGAGTTCGGCCGCCAGTGCGTGGTCTTGGCCATCGATGCCAAAGCGCGGCCGGAAGGGGGCTTCGAGGTCTACACCCACGGCGGGAGGCGGCCCACGGGCCTTGATGCCGTGGAATGGGCTGCCCGGGGGGTGGAACTCGGCGCCGGGGAGATCCTTCTTACCAGCATGGACCGGGACGGCCGGCGGAGCGGTTACGACTGCGCCTTGTTGCGCGCGGTGGCCGAACGGGTTCCGGTACCGGTGATCGCCTCCGGTGGGGCCGGTGAACCGGCCCATTTGCTCGCCGCCCTTACGGATGGAAGAGCCGATGCCGTGCTGGCCGCCTCGATCTTTCATTACCGCCAATACCGGATCCGGGAAGTCAAGGAA
>JAAYXC010000427.1 GCA_012516115.1 Bacillota bacterium
CCTCGTCTTCACCGTGGCGCTCTCGTTATTGGTCAAACGGATCGGCGTTCCGAGACCGGCGGGAGGATAAACCCCTGTCTCCGAAAGGCACCGAGGGTCTCGAAGATGGCCTCCGGTTCTCAGTAGAATGGCGTTCCCGGGGTCCAACGGTGTGATTCTGGTGGCGCAAGGTCCTTGACATTTCCCGGCCCAGGGTATATCCTTTTATTTGTGATCTAGTGCACTACATATATACCTCACTAATGGGAAGGTAGAAGATGGACGCCATCGTCCTCGAGGACCTCCGCAAGGAATACCGGAACGGCCGCGGCATCCACGGGCTCACGTTCCGGGTGGGGCAGGGCGAGATCTTCGGCTTCCTCGGGCCGAACGGCGCCGGCAAGACCACCACCATCCGCACCCTGCTCGGGCTCCTGCGGCCCGACGGCGGCCGGGCTTGGATCATGGGCCGCGACATCGCCGCGGAGAGCTTGGCCGTCCGGAGGATCACGGGCTATCTGCCCGGGGAACCCGCCCTCTACGACTATCTGAGCGGCGAGGAGAACCTCCGCTTCTCTCTTTACGTGCGCGGGTGCCCGGAGTACTTGCGGCGCGGGTTGGAGCTCGCCCGGCGCCTCGGCGTGGATCTCCGGCCCAGGCTCCGCAGCCTCTCCCACGGCCAGCGCCAGAAAGTGGCCATCGTCGTCGCCCTGGCCCACGACCCGGCCGTCCTGATCCTGGATGAACCCACCACCGGCCTCGATCCCCTGGCCCAGGAGACCTTCTTCGGCCTCATCCGGGAGGAGCGGGCCGCGGGCAAGACGATCTTCATGAGCTCCCACATCCTCCCGGAGGTGGAGACCCTCTGCGGCCGGGTCGGGATCATCCGCGACGGCCACCTGGTCGAGGTAAACGAGGTCGAAGCCCTCCGCCGCAACCGTTTCAAACGCGTGGCGGCGATCTTCAGGGGGACCCCGCCGGACCTCGCGCGCTGGCCGGGCGTAAGCGAGCTCGCCGCGGACGGGAAGCGGGTCCGCTTCGCCTACCAAGGAGAGATCCTGCCCCTGCTCAAACTCCTGGCCGGGGAGGATCTGGCCGATCTGACGATGAACGATCCTTCGCTCGAAGAAGTCTTCCGCGCGTTTTACCGCGACGGCGGGGAAGGAGGGCGTTGAGATGCGCGTAACGCTCGCCCTGATCAGGCAATACCTCAAGGACCAGCGGCTGGCCACCACGATCTGGGCCGCGGTCATGGCCCTTCTCACTTATGCCGTGGCCGCCACCGCTCCCTCGATTACCGCCGAGAACTTCATCCTCGAGTTCACGCGGGGCGTACCGCCGGGCCTGGCGCGGTTATACGGAGATCTCTTCGCCTACAAGCATCCGGTCGATGCCTTTCTCCAGTACAAGTGGATGCTCTTCTTCCCCGTCTTGATGACCGTCTTCGGGATCCTTGCGGCCATGGCCGTCCTGGCGAGGGACGTGGAGCGGCGCACGGCGGACTTCGTCCTGGCGCTTCCGGTTACCCGGAGGCGGCTGCTCTTGACGAGATTCCTGGCCTTGAATCTGGATCTGGCCGCGCTTCATCTCGTCTCCTATGCCGCGCTCTGGGCCACGTTGCGCCTGGCGCGCGTCCCGGCCTCCTTCGGGGCCTACGCCGCTTTTTATACGGGGGCCTTCTTCATCAGCGCGGCCTTTTCCGCCTTCACCCTCTGGTTGAGCGTTGTCATGGAAGAGTATACCTCGGCCGTGCGCACGGGACTCGTCGCGGGCATCGTCTTCTGGGCGCTCCAGCTCACCGGCCGCGTCCTCGGCGGGCCGCGCTGGTTCAATCGTCTCCTCCTCTTCGGGTGGCTCGAGACCGAGGCGGTCATCGCCCGCGGGGAGTTCCCCTGGGGCGCCGTCCTGACGGGAACGGCCCTCGTGGGGATCTTCCTCGTCGCGGCCGCCCTGGGCTTGGAGCGGAAGGAGATCGGGGCTTAATAAGGGATACCGGAATGGATGGTGAGGACGGATGTTTCTTTTCGTCCATCGTTGGCGCGAAGAAGCGAGATCCCTTCTCGGTTGGGCGCTGGGTGCGGGGCTCGTCAGTTTCGCCGGGGTCCTTTTCGCCGCGATCTTTTTGGACCTGGAGGAGACGGCCCGGCTCCTCGGGGAGTGGCTCGCCAAGGCCCCGGCCCCGCTGCGCGGTTTGTTCGGGGGTGAGGCCGTAATCGCCAAGGCACCCACCCGTTTAGTCCTCGGGACGGCCTTCAACGCCATCATCCCCGCCCTGGTCCTCGTCTACGTCTGCCTGGCCGCGGCCGGGATCTACACCCGGGAGGCGGGCCGGGGGAACCTTGAATTCCTCTTCTCCCTGCCGGTGGACCGGTTCCATCTGGTCCTCGGGCGCGTCCTGGTCTTCCTGGTGGGCCTGGCCTCGACCGACTCCACGAAGGTCCTCCTCGTCTCGCTTGCCCTCTTCTTCGGCCTCTTCGTCCTCAACATCTCCCAAG
>JAAYXC010000428.1 GCA_012516115.1 Bacillota bacterium
GTCGGGGTCGAGGGGACCGAAATCGCGGGCGTATCCGGCGTCGCGGACGATGACCCGTCCGGTGCTCGTCAAGGCCGTGCCGTTCCGCGCCACCCGGGTGGGGAAAACGCAGTCGAACATATCGACCCCCCGCTCCACCGCCTCCCAAAGACAATCGGGGGTGCCGACGCCCATAAGATAGCGAGGACGTTCAGAAGGAAGCAACGGCACGGTGAGATCGAGGATCTCGTACATGAGCGGTTTCGGTTCCCCCACCGAGAGGCCGCCGATGGCGTAACCGGGAAGATCCAGGGCCAAAAGTTCCTCGGCGCTCCGACGACGGAGATCCGGATAAACGCCACCCTGGACGATGCCGAAGAGGGCCTGGCCGGTTCCGGCGGCGCGCCAGACCGCCGCCGCCCGGGCGGCCCACCGGCTTGTCCGCGCCACCGCCTCCTCCACCTCCCGCCGGGAAGCACCATAGGCTGTGCATTCGTCGAGGGGCATGATGATGTCCGCGCCAAGCGCCTGTTGGATGGCCATGACCTTCTCCGGGGTAAAGAAATGGGATGAACCGTCGAGGTGGGAACGGAAGGCCACTCCCTCTTCGGTGACCCGTCGTAATGAAGCAAGGGAAAAGACCTGAAACCCGCCACTATCGGTTAGAATCGCGCCCGGCCAGGCCATGAAGCGATGGAGCCCGCCGGCGGCGGCCACCACTTCCGGCCCCGGTCGAAGATAAAGATGATACGCATTTCCTAGGATAAGGCGGAAACCGATCTCCCAGACCGCCTCGGGCGGCATGGCCTTCACCGAGGCCTGGGTCCCCACGGGCATGAAGCCCGGTGTTTCGATATCGCCATGCGGGGTATGGAGAACGCCGAGCCGACCTCGGTGGCCCCTCCCTCCGCTTTGGCGCAGGGTAAAACCGAACGGCATGACGTGCCTCCCCGGGCCCCACCCACTCTTCGCCGGGAGAAGGTGGGGATGAGTTCTTAAAGCACACAAAAGGCTTTACAGAAGGTAGAGTATGTAAGATAAAAGGAAATAGCAATCCTAATTTTGGATTAAGACTTCACAGGATCAACATCGCGTCCCCGAAGCTGAAGAAGCGGTAACCCGCATCCAGAGCCTCGCGGTAAGCACGTAGAATGAACTCGCGGCCGGCGAAGGCGGCCACGAGCATCAGGAGGGTCGAGCGCGGGAGATGGAAGTTGGTGATCATCGCTTCCACCACCCGGAAACGAAAACCGGGATAAATGAAAAGATCCGTCCAGGCGGATCCAGGGGTAAGGTTCCCCTCGGCATCCGCCGCCGCCTCCAGCGCCCGGACCACGGTCGTCCCCACGGCCACGACCCTGCCGCCCCGCCTCCTGGTCGCGGCGATGGCTTCCACGGTCGCCGCCGGCAGGGTGAAGAACTCGGCGTGCATCCGATGTTCCTCCACCCGGGAGACCCGGACCGGTCGAAAAGTACCGATCCCTACATGGAGGGTGAGGTAGGCGAGTCGAAGGCCCATCTTTTCCAGCGTGGTGAGGAGTTCCGGGGTAAAATGGAGCCCGGCCGTGGGCGCGGCCACCGAACCGTCCACCCGGGCGTAGACCGTCTGGTAACGCCCGGGATCGGCCAGGGGTTTATGAATGTACGGTGGCAGGGGGATCCGGCCCAGGCGGTGAAGGAGCTCCTGCCAGTCGCCGGCATAGGAAAATCGCACCACCCGGCCACCGAAAGGGGTGTTCTCCTCCACCGTGGCGGCCAGCTCGTCCTGGCCGAAAAGGAGCACGGTGCCGGGGAGCGCCCCCGACCCGGGCGGACGAGGACTTCCCAGCGGTCGTCGCCGAGGGGGAAAAGGAGCAATACCTCCACCCGACCACCCGTCGAGGCCCGCCGACCGAAGAGCCGGGCCGGGATGACGCGGGAGTCGTTGAAGACCAAGAGATCGCCCGGGGAACGAAGCGCCGGCAGGTCCCTGAACCGGTGGTGGGCGATGCTACCCTGCGATCGGTCGAGGACCATCAAGCGCGAAAGGTCGCGCGGTTCGATGGGAATCTGGGCGATGGCCTCCGGGGGGAGTTCGTAGTCGAAGAGATCGACCTCCATCCCTCAACTTGCCTCCCCTTTCTCGGCCGGCACCGGCGGAATGTCCTGGGAAGGCCGCCAGTCTTCCACCTCCGTCCCCTGATAATAGTATTTGAGGATATCGATATAGGTATACCCTTGCTCGGCCAGGCCCTTAGCCCCCCACTGGCTGAGGCCCACTCCATGGCCCCAGCCACGGCCTACCACGACAAGTTGGATGGGCAGAAACTCACGATCTTCAGCCGCGAGGAGGGTCGACCAGGCGACGGCCGTGGCCGCCGGGCTGGGGTGGACCGGAAGATGGGCCAGATCTTCCCCGCGCACCAGCGGGACGGGGGCGTGGACCACTTCAAGGGAAAATAGGGTGCTCCGGAGACCGAAAAGAGTGCGGACTTCCTGACCGTTGATCTGCACCTGGCCCTTTTCACCGACCAGTTCCAGCGTGGACACGCGTCCGGTGGCAGTCCGGTGGAGGATCACCAGCGAGACGAGGCGACCCAGACCCGGGTACTTGGCGGCCACGGCCGCCTGGACCGTGCTCCAGTCCAACTCCACGCGCCACTCGTCGTAGGGAGAGACCTCGGCCGGGTCCGGCACCCCGCGCAGGTAAGTAAAAGGCGTAGCCGTAGGCCAGACCGCTTCCACGTCCTCGGTATGGCCGCCGGAAGCCGCGTGGAAATAGGCCGAAATGAGACGGCCCTGGAAGGTGATGACCTGACCCACCGTGTCCAGCACCGCCGCGTCGGTGGTGGCACGCTCCGCCCCCGCGCCGAGATAAGCCTGACAATGAACGGAGGCACAAAGGTCGAAGCCCTCCCGCTGATGGTAACCCAGCCTGGCCAAGGCAAAGGTCCGCGCCGCCACCGCCTGGGCTTTTAAGGCCTCCATGGGCCAGGTCGGATCGACCTCGGCCGGCACCACCCCGCGGAGGTAGTCTTCAAAAGCCAGTTCGTTAATGAGGGTCAGTCCTTCGGGCCGCCGGACCACCACGAACTCGCCACGGTAGACCCGTCCGTTCCACCCTAGAAAGCCCGGACCGGCGAAGCGCAACGGTCCGGGACCGAAATCGGTCTCGCCCGCCACGAGGTGTCCGTCGTTCCGACCGGTAAGGGTAAGCCCCGTCTGCAGCTCCACCTGCCAGCGCGGCCCTTCCGGGGTGCTTATCACCGTCCCGGCCGGGAGGTTCAGGACGAGAGAAGGCCTGGCCGTGGCGAGGCCGATCTTCACCCGTTCCGGGAGCGGACGGGAGGAGGCAGAAACTACCCTGGTCGGGGAGAAGAAAAGAAAAACAAAAATAAGGATGGAGAAGCCCCTTATCATGCGCAAACGTAGCCACTTCTCCGTCGTTAGAAATCCATGCCGCAAACGGGAGACGGGAAGAAGAATTCGCCTTTCTTCCTCGTATTCCTCTTTACCCCTCCCAATATGGCTACACATTACCCACATCTAGGTCGAAGAGAAGGGGCTGAAGGGTTTTTAGGACTTCCAGGGCATCATAGAGTCTTTCGCAGACCACGCCAGAGCACCTTCACTCCGGGATCACCATCGCCTTTCCGGCCGAGAAAGCCTCCGAGCCTGGCCAACATGAAAACCGCTTGCTTGAGCGTAGGGGGCTTTTTGGGCGGTTTGCCAGTATTGTTAACCAGACAGTAAAGCGTCTGCCAGACCTTCTCTTCAAAGACA
>JAAYXC010000429.1 GCA_012516115.1 Bacillota bacterium
ACCCTGAGCTATGCCAAGACCATCGGCGGCCGGCCGGCCAGACGCTCACGTTTTTTGGCCGAGGTCTTGGGCGAACGGCGGGTAAGCCGTTCCTCTTAATCTCCCAATCCCATCCCCACCGGCGTCTCCGGATCGAAGATCTTCCGGTGAACGAGCACGGCATGGCGATCGGTCATCCCGGCCAGGTAATCGCCGATCACCCGCGCCGGTGGGTCCTCTCCGGCGGCCAGCCGGGCCTGGGTGGTGCGCGGCAGGAGCTCGGGCGCTTCGGAAAACTTCAAAAAGAGTTCCCGCAGCACGGCCCGGCCCTTAACGACCATGGTCCGTACGGCCGGATGTTCGTAGACGGCCCGGTGGAGAAAGTTCTGGAGGGCCTGGAACTCCCGCTCCACTTCCAATGGGAGGGCGATGAGCGGTTCTTTGTACGTACGAACGGCCATGGGTGAATCCACCCTGCTTTCGGCCAACCGGTGCCGCGATTCCTCAATGGCCGCGCGGGTAAGGCGGTCGATGAGCCCGCGGATGCAAAGCCGGCGCCGGAGTTCACGCGGTTCCTTCTCGTCGATGGCCTCAAGGATCCGGCCGATCAGGGGCGGCCCGGCCTTGACGAGCTCGTCTAAGGAGAGCAGCCCCGAACGGAGGGCGTCATCGAGGTCGTGGGCGCAAAAGGCCAACTGATCGGCGAGGTTCACGATCTGGCACTCGAGACCGGGAAAGGGGGTGGCGAACTCAGAATCCGCGGAAGGCCGGTCGTAACGGGTGGTATGGCGGGCCAGGCCCTCCCTGGTCTCGTAGCAGAGGTTCAGCCCGGGAAAGGCGGCATATCTCCGTTCGAGCCGGTCCACGATGCGCAACGACTGGCGGTTGTGTTCGAACCCGCCCACCTCCGCCAGAAGGCGGTTCAGTTCCTCCTCCCCGCCGTGGCCGAAAGGGGCATGCCCCAGATCGTGGGCGAGGGCGATGGCCTCGGTCAAGTCTTCGTTGGCCCGCAAAACCCGGGCCAGGGTCCGGGCGTGTTGCATGACCTCCAGGGTATGGGTCAGCCGGGTCCGATAGGCGTCGCCCTCGTGGATGACGTAGACCTGGGTCTTGTACTGGAGCCGCCGGAAAGCGGTGGAATAGAGGATACGGTCCCGATCTCGCTGAAAGGCGGTCCGGTATTCGTCCGGTTCCTCCACGTAGCGGCGGCCTAAAGAAGCCGCGGCAAGAGAGGCATAGGGCGCCAGGGTCTGCCGCTCGATCTCCTCGCTTATCCGGCGGGCGTTACCGAAACCCTCCATTCAGGGACCTCCTCGAGAAGCTCTTGCTGCCGGGCCGAAGAAAGAAGGAATCCCCTGCTTCAGACGCGAAATGAACCAGCATTCATGCCCTTTCCGGTGGTGAACCCTGATGTCCGTTTCCCGGCCCCCCACGTTGGCCCGGTTGTTCTTTTCTTTCGCCAAGATCGGCGCTTTTACCTTCGGCAGTGGCTATGCCATGATCCCCATGATCCGGCGTGAGCTGGTGGAAGATAAAGCGTGGCTTACCGATGAGGAGTTCGCCGAGATGGTGGCCTTGGTCCAGACCGCCCCGGGAGCATTAGCCGTTAACACCTCGGTCTTCGCCGGTTATCGGCTGCGGGGTATCGGCGGGGCGCTGGTCTGTTGCCTCGGCGCGGTCTTGCCTTCCTTTATCACCATCCTGGCCATTGCCACGGTCTTCGGCCGCCTACGCCGCCTGGCAGTGGTAGAAGCGATGTTCCGGGGGATGCGTCCGGCCATCGTCGGGCTCATTTTGGTGGCCGTCTTGGAGTTGGGGCGGGGGATTCTGCGTACTTGGCGCCAATCGGTGGTGGCCGCCGTACTCTTCGCCCTGGATGTGACATTGAATCCCCATCCCATAGTGGTGATCATACTGGCCGCCCTGATCGGTAT
>JAAYXC010000047.1 GCA_012516115.1 Bacillota bacterium
CTCTTATACCGGGCCGGAAATGATAAGCGCGCTTGATTTGTCGGTCTTTCCCGAAAAGTTGGCCCTCCACCTGAACACTTTCCACCGGAAGACGGAAGAAAAATATGACCCCACCAAGGAACAAAGCGAGCAAGATCTGGATATCCTCATCCAACACGCCATCGCCCTGGGGGTGAAATATCTTCTCTGCGTCTCCGGGGACGGGAGCGAAAGGCTGCCACGGCTGCGACCGGAGGATCTCGGCTACGACCCGGAGACGGTGAAGACCGTGACCTCCGTCCAGCTCATCGAGTATATAAACAAGACCTACCCCGGGCAGTTTACCATCGGGGTGGCCTTCAACCAGTACGAACCGGCCGAGGAAGAACTGGCGAAACTCGACCGGAAGCTCGCGGTAGGGGCCGCTTTTATCATTACCCAGCCGGTGGTGATGGACGAGACGAGCGACCCGCGCCTTAAACGGGCCAACGAGACGCTCCGTGAGATGCTCCGGCGGGCCGACGCCGCCGGGATCCAGGTGATCCTCGAGGCCTGGATGTCGCAGAAACTGGCATATCTTTTGCCGCAGTGTGTGGGCCACGACATCGATTTCGGCGCCTTCGATCCGTGGGCCAACCTCAAGGCCATGCGGGAGGCCTATCCCGAGAAGAAGGTCTATTTGAGCATGATCTTCGGAAGAGAAGGACTGGCGCGGGCAGAAACGTATCTATAAAAAATAGACCGGCCAAGGCAAAAATCGCCTCGCAGATTGTCCAAAACAAGGTGATGGGTTATAATCTAAGCAAAGTTTTCTCTATCCTTAGAAAGGTCTTGTCTTCAAGAGATCTTCTTATCCTGAGGAGGAAAAAAGTTGAGCCATTGGCAAGAAAGACCTCTGCTTGCCATCTTAATTTTGCTTTTTATCTTCGGTTTTCTCTATTTCTTTCGTTTAGGCCAACCCAGCCTCTGGGAAGAAGACGAAGCCATCTACGCCGAAATCGGCCGAGAGATGTTCGAGTCCGGAGATCTCGTTGGAACGTTCTTCAGTTACACCCCGCGGTTTGATAAACCACCCCTTACTTTTTGGCTCATGGCACTTGCTTACTGTCTTTTTGGGGTTAACGAGTTCGCCGTACGGTTCTTCTCTGCCGTGTTGGGCTTGGCCGGCCTCTTCTTGCTTTATGCTATGATCCGTAAAACCCACGGGCAGCAGGTGGCTTGCTCTTCTGCTTTGATCCTCGGCAGCTGCCTTGAATATCCTTTGCTGGCCATGGGGGGTGTGACCGATATACCTTTAACTTTCTTTACCATCCTTACTTTCTACGGCCTCTGGCGGGCTTATCTACACGAGGAACCGTGGTCTTATCTTTTGGCCGGTTTTGCCGCGGCCCTTGCTACTCTGACCAAGGGACCGATCGGGCTTTTCTTGCCGGGCGGTACCTTCGCTCTTCTCGTAGCGATCGATCTCTTTACTCGGCATCCGGTAAGAAGAAAAATCTTCTGTCTTCCCCTTCTTTTAGCCTTTATCCTCTACCTTATCCTCGTCATCCCTTGGTATCTAGCCATGTGGCACCGTTTTGGCCAAGATTTTTTGGCGCAAAACTTCGGTTACCACATGTTTACCCGCTTCACGCGGGCCATTGAGAGTCACGGTGGTCCCTTCTACTATTACCTCCTTCTCATCTTCGTGGCTTTGCTTCCATGGAGCGCCGGCCTTATCGGCGGGATTCGGGAGGCTTTCACCCGCCGCCGGGAACGGATAAATCTCCTCCTTCTTACCTGGCTCGGCTTCTATCTCTTCTTTTTCTCCCTTTCCCGCACCAAGCTTCCTAATTATCTTCTTCCTGCCCTCCCACCAGCCGCCGTCTGTACCGCCTTGTGGTGGGAAAAGTTCCGGGAAAAACAACAGGCCGGCCGGGAAAGATGGTTCTTGCCTATGGCTTTGATTGGGACCGGAATTCTAATGGCTGGAGTGCTCTGGACACTTCGCGCCCGGGTACCCTCCGACTACCTCGGCCTCTATCGCGCTCTGTTTTTTGCTCCGTTTGTTTTTGCCGGTCTCGGTCTGGCCATGCTCATCTTTATTCTTTTGACCGGTCGTCCTGCGGTCATCTATGCGGGATTCACCCTCTTGGCTATCTTCGGTTGGTTGGGAATAAAACTTGCCATCCTACCGTGCCTTGAACCCTATAAACCTACGAAGCGGCTGGCCCAAGCCATCGCCGCGCGTTGGCGGCCGGGCGAAAAGATCGCCAGTACTACACATGAGTTTTCGGGGCTCCCGTTCTACTTGAGACGGAAAGTAGATTACGTCTCTTTTTCAGAGGCAAAAGAGTTACTTGCTTCGGAGGAACGGGGCTATCTTGCAGCGAGAAGTGAAGAGACGGAAAGGCTTAAAAAAGAGGTGCCCGAAACCGTGCTCCTCTTAGATCTCGGCCGAGGAGACCTACTCTCTAACCGGACGGATTGACCCTGCGTTCCGAGATACCCAAAAGCGCATGAAAAGGCGGTTGTCTCTTGACCGAACCTTATCTGTCGATCGTCATCCCTGCTTATAATGAAGAAGAACGTCTACCCAAGACGTTAGACCGCATCATCGCCTATTTTGGGCGACTCGGCCAGAAGGACTACGAAATCGTGGTCGTCGATGACGGCAGTACCGATAATACTCTGGCTTTAGCCCAGAACTACGCGGCCCGTTATCCCCAGATCACGGTAGTCACCAACGGCACCAACCGCGGCAAAGGTTACTCGGTCCGTCACGGGTTGCTCGTCGCCCGCGGTAGGATCCGTTTGTTTTCCGATAGCGATCTCTCAACCCCCATCGAGGAAACTTTTAAACTTCTTGCGCGCTTAGAAGAAGGATACGACCTCGCCATCGGCTCCCGGTACAGCCCCGACGCCAACCTCGTTAGGTCCCAACCTTTCTACCGCCGTATCCTTCGTTTTGGTTTCAATCTCCTTGTCCGTCTCATCACCGGCCTTAAATACTATGACACCCAGTGCGGTTTCAAGGCTTTGACCAAAGAAAGCGCGGAGCTTATCGCTCCGCGCCTCTCTATTCCCGGGTTCGGTTTCGACCCCGAGCTTCTTTGGATCGCCGAAAGATTTGGCTTGCGGGTAGCCGAAGTCGGGGTAACATGGGTTGACGATCGTCGTTCCAAAGTCCGGCCATTGCGCGACGCATGGCGGATGTTCCTAGATCTGATCCGTATCCGAATCCAGGACCGAGCCGGACGGTACCGTTAAACACAGGGGGCAAGCGTAGTGATCTTTTTCAACTGGGATAAAATAGTTTTTTCTTTCTTTTATAATTGGTCAACCCATCCGATAGTGGCAACAGGTTTTGGTCTTCTCACTTATTTAGGTGACGGGCTCTTCGCCCTTCTTGTCACCGTGGCCATCTGGGCATGGGAAAGACGCCGATTAAAAGTACCGGCCCAAACGGCAAGAGCTCTCTTTTGGACCTGTCTTTCCTCGGGTATTTTAGCTCAAATCATCAAACACCTCGTCCGGAGGCCGAGGCCGCTCACCCATACCCCGACTTCTTTCCCCTCCGGCCATACGGCTACGGCCTTCGCCATGGCAGTGGTCCTGACCTGGCGGTGGCCGCGCTTGGGATGGCTCTTCTGGCTCTTGGCGACCCTCGTCGGGATCTCTCGAATCGTCTTGGGCCAGCATTACCCTTTGGATACACTAGCCGGCGCTCTTCTCGGTACCTTGACGGCCTGGGGCTATCTTCGATGGGCTCTCCGGCGGAGGAAGGACCACACAAATCCGCAGCCACGCGAAGAATGAGTTTCAAAGTCTGCCCTATTGATTAAAGATTAACCCTTCGTGAAATGACAATCCCCTTCCCCGGCGAACGAAAGGAACTCTTCGCGTTTTTGATCGGATGCGCAACCCAATAGGCAAAGGCCTCCGTCCCCTTGGTCGGGTAGATAAAAAGCCTCTGCCCGGCAGGAAAGAGCTTGGCCAGGTTGGCCTCCTTGCCGGCCGCAGGAGAAAGCCCCAAACTCCGGAAGCACTCCTCGGCCACCGCCTCTCCGCGCGCGATTAAATCCGGGATGTATGCGGTCTCAAACCCGCCTATGTCGTAGATTAGGGGATTGATCGTCACCACTTGGGCCTGCACCACTTCGTGGTCGTGGTAGTCCGCCTCCACCTGGTCGTGGCCCATGATCTCCAGGACATGGCCGAAGAATCCGGCCGGCCCCTGCGTCAAGCCATCCTCCCTCATCCCGGCATAGCCCAGCTCGACCCCTAAGATACGTCTTGCGCCCGCCAGGCGGACGGGCACGGTGAGGGGATAGAAATCCCGTACCCCCCCGTCCACGTAGTACTGGGTCCCCTCGCCGTAGCACGGGCAGCCGGGCCGGGGTTCGCAGGCCACGGGGACGAAGGTGCCGGGGATACTGATGCTGCAGTGGACGGCGAAAGCGAGGCTCTGATTGCTGCATACCCGGAACTCGCCTCTGGCAGGGGTCCCGGGCGGGGCGAAGACCGTTTCCTTGCCGTCGGCCAGGTTGACGGCGGTAAGGAGGACCGGCCGTACGGATTCGGGGAGATCCGGACGGCGGTAATCGGCGAAGTCGCGGACGTGGCGGAGGTTGGCCGCGACGAGATCCTGCAGGCGGCGGCCGCGGTAGAGACCACGGAAGCGCTTGGGAGAAAAAAGCAGGACGGTAGCGAGGAGGCCTTTTAGATCGAGATCCAAAAAATCCTTGCGACGGATATATTTTAAAAAAACTTCCTCCAGCTCGGCAGCGGAAAGTCCGGAACCGTAAAGGGCGGCCACCATGGCCCCGGCCGAGGTCCCGGCGACAACATCCGGGAAGAGGCCGTAGCGCTCCAAGACTTTCAGCACGCCCACGTGGGCCGCGCCCCGCACCGAACCGCCGGAGAGGACGAGGGTAAAATCACCCGTCGCCATCCTTCCCACCTCCATAACTAGAAATATTCACCGCCCCCATGCCCGGTCCCTGGTTTAAAAAATGATGGGAACCACGAGAAATAAAGAGAAATGAAAAGGACTCCGACGCGGCCTTCCGAAACTATATTATAGGCCTTGGTTTTTTTATTAAGGACATAAAAGCATAAATCTTCTTATGATTTATGGAAAATACTTACAATACAATAAGTATCGAAG
>JAAYXC010000430.1 GCA_012516115.1 Bacillota bacterium
GCTTAAGTGGATCCTGGCCCTCCTTCACGGTCCGCGGCATAAATTCCTCGTCCAGAGCATGGAGGAGATCGTGGCCCGGGAGTTGAACCGGCGCCGGCGCTTCTCCGTCTTCCTGGGGGGGCTCGGCGGTATCTCGCTCCTGGTGGGCGGGATCGGCATCATGAACATCATGCTCGTCGCGGTCAAGGAACGGACGAAAGAGATCGGGATCCGGAAGGCGGTGGGGGCCAAGGAGAGGGATCTCTTGGTCCAGTTCTTGGTCGAGGCGGCCCTCCTCTGCCTCGTCGGGGGGATCATGGGGATCGGCCTCGGCGCGCTTGTCGCCCTGGCCGTCCGCGGGGCCACCATGGTCCCGGCGGCGGTGAGCTTCGGTGCGGTCTTTTTGGGGTTGGGTTCGGCCTTGGCCGTCGGGCTCTTCTTCGGGATCTATCCGGCCTGGAAGGCGGCCCGGCTCGACCCCATCGTATGTCTGCGGGAGGAATGAGATTTAACCACAGAGGTACGGAGGACAGAGCGACCGGGCAAGGTCACGTCGCAAAGGAGGTGCGAATCCTCTTTGGAAAGGAGTAGCCAACCACCAGTAGCCAGTCTTGGGCGGGTCGAGGTAACTTGACCGGCTAAGCGTAGGCAGGCGAGGCGGCGGGCCGAAAGCCGGAAGGCTGAAGGGATTGAGCCCCGAAATGTGTCTTAACGGGAAGGTCGATGCCTTTGTTCTGGCAGCAGACAACATTTGGGTGCCCGCTAAGGCGAGGGTACCCGGGCTCCCCGGGGTCGGAGACCTTGGCACGCTGTACAATTTTGTGACGTGGTAATGCCGGGAGACCCCGACCGCTCTCCGGAGGGAGTATGGCCGACAAGCCGAAGAGGCGAGGTAATGCCCGCGGAGGGAAGGCGGGCGACGCGGCATTGGCCTTGCCGAGGAAACAAAGGCCGTGCCCAGAAACGGAGCGACCGATGGAACGAAACCGGCAAGGATAGCGCAGATAGCGCGGGGAGGACCGTCTAAGCGCGAATGATGCTGACGAAGAGCCGTGGGCGTAAATAGCGCACGCCACGCACGGTTCTGTGAGGGGTATGGAGCCGAGAGGCTCCGCCTACTCGACCAGAGAGGAAGGCCGGACAATTTACAGCAGGAACTCATACCTTCTCTTGCCGTGAATTACGCGTCTGATCTCCACGCCGTCATCGATCACCACGTAGAAAACCAGGTAGTGGTCGACGATGAGTATTCGGTAGCCTAGCAGCCGCAGCCGGTGATCCTTCGGCACAACTCCCAAGTAGGGGAATTCGCCGAGTTTGGCGATGGCTTCGTCGAATCTGTCCAGCACGTCGAGCGCCGCGGCCGGATTATCGCTCCGGATGTAGGCCATGATTTCCAGGAGGTCTTTCTGGGCGATGGGCAAGTAACGAATTTTGCGCTCAGGCATGCAAGGAATCCCGCATCTTTTGCATCATTTCCGCATGGGATATGGAGGGGATTCCCGCCCGGCTCTCCGCCTCGGCCTCGCCCAATTTTTGATACAACTCCAGCAGGGCTTGTTGTTGCTCGTAGAGGGCCATGCTCATGACGACCAGGTCCCCCTGGCCGTTCTTGGTGATGAACACGGGTTCCCGCTCTTTATGGCACAGCTCGGAGATTTGGTTGAAGTTGTTGCGTAAGTCGGAAATAGGCCTGATGATGGGCATTGCGATCACCACC
>JAAYXC010000431.1 GCA_012516115.1 Bacillota bacterium
AACATAATCGATAAAAACGCTCTCTTTCCCACGAAAGTGTTGGTTTTTGACCCCAATGAATCTTGGTCTCTCCCCGCACGCGGGAGGGCCGGGGAGGCCAAAGCCCCTCTTCCCACCTTCTCAGAAAGACCCAAACGGAAAAGACATATCGTTAGCATCTTTTCCGGAAGAGAAACCGAACTTAAAACGAAAAAGGGGCCATACGGGGCCCCTTTTTCGTCTCCCTTAGTCCCGCTTCCTCAGACGATCCCCTGGGCCATCATGGCGTTGGCCACTTTCAGGAAACCGGCGATGTTCGCCCCGGCCACGGTGTTGCCGGGCATACCGTACTCTTTGGCCGTCTTGCTCACATTCCGGTAGATGTTCACCATGATCTGTTTGAGCTTGGCGTCGACTTCCTCGAAGGTCCAAGAGTACCGCATGCTGTTCTGGGTCATCTCCAGGGCGCTGGTGGCCACGCCGCCGGCATTGGCCGCCTTGGCCGGACCGAAGAGGATGCCGTGCTCCTGGAAGACCTTGATGGCCTCGGGGGTCGAAGGCATATTGGCCCCCTCGCCCACGGCGAAGCAGCCGTTTTTGACGAGAAGTCGGGCCGCCTCCTCGTCGATCTCGTTCTGGGTGGCGCAGGGGAGGGCGATATCGCACTTGATCCCCCAGATCCCCCGGCAGCTCTCGGAGTACTTGGCCGTGGGGTGGTGATTAACGTACTCTTTGATCCGCTTCCGTTCGACTTCTTTGATCTGTTTTACGGTCGCCAGTTTGATCCCGTCCGGTTCGTAGACATAACCGTTGGAGTCGCTCATGGCCACGACCTTCCCGCCGAGCTCGTGGATCTTCTCCGTGGCGTAGATGGCCACGTTTCCGGAACCGGAGACGATGACCGTCTTGCCGGCGATGGACTGCCCGGCCTCGCGGAGCATCTCCTCCATGAAATAGACGAGGCCGTACCCGGTGGCCTCGGTCCGGACGAGACTACCGCCGTAGCTTAAACCTTTGCCGGTCAAAACACCGGTGTATAGTCCGGTGATGCGTTTGTACTGACCGTAAAGGAAACCGATCTCACGGGCACCCACGCCGATGTCCCCGGCCGGGACGTCGATGTCCGCCCCGATGTGACGGTAGAGCTCGGTCATGAAGCTCTGACAAAAACGCATGACCTCACCGTCGGATTTACCCTTGGGGTCGAAGTCGCTGCCACCCTTGGCTCCTCCGATGGGCAGGCCGGTCAGGGAGTTCTTGAAGATCTGCTCGAAGCCGAGGAATTTGATGATACCGAGGTAAACGGAAGGATGGAAACGGAGGCCGCCTTTATAGGGCCCGATGGCGCTGTTGAACTGGACGCGGAAGCCGCGGTTGACCTGGACGACTCCCCGGTCGTCGACCCAGGGCACTCGAAAGATGATCTGCCGCTCCGGTTCCACGATGCGTTCGAGGATGCCGACTTCGATGAACTCGGGGTGCCGTTCGAGGACCGGGACAAGGGACTCGAGGACTTCTTTTACCGCTTGGTGGAATTCGGGTGCGTGGGGGTTACGTCTGCGTCCCGTTTCCATGACGCGTTCCACATGAGCCTGCGCGCTTTCTCTGGCCGCCGAAGCCATTGATACGTTCCCTCCTCTGGCGATTCCGCTAGATGGAATATAATTTCACGATACAGATGGCATTGTAGTAGAGGAGCCGGTTCCTGTCAAGGAGAAGGAATCATGAATACCGGATACATGGGATTCCTCGTTGCTCGTCGCTGGTCGCTCGTCGCTTGGAAATGAACGGAACTTAAATCCTGTCTATTTTTCGTGCTTTGTTGATGAGGCAAGGACTAAGATGAACAATTGTCGTGCTCGTGCTCGTGCGCGTAATCGAAACACGATCTCAATCATCGCTCGCTTACGAGCACGAGCACCGCTTCGCTGAGCACGATAAGAGCAGAAGAAGGCAGGCGCCAAGGAGGGCCAAGGAGAGGAAGTAGAGGATGGCCGGGTGGAGGTGGTAGAGAAAACCGGAGACGAAACCCAAGAGGGCGCTAAAAAGGGAGATACCCAACTGGAGAAGGCCGTAGAGCCCGGCCCGGTCTTTTCCTTCCGTGGCCTCGGCAAGGATGGCGTCGAGGAAAGGGCGGAAGAGACCGTAGCCCAGGGCGAAGACGAGTACACATAGGCCGGCCCAGGCAAGGTTGGCCTTAGGAACCAAGAAGAAGGAAGCGAGGGCGGCGCCTTGGAGACAGAGACCGAGCATCATCGCTGCGATTCTCCGGCCGGCAGGAACGACGGGGACGAGTATAATTAGGCTGGCCAGGATGACCAGTGAGTTGAGCATGCCGAGAAAAGAGATGGCCGCCCGATCGAGGCGGAGGTACTCGGTGAGGAAAGGGGCGTAATAGAGACTGGTGAAGGTGCCGAGCGGCAGATAAAGGTTGAAGAGAAGTGCGGCAAAGAAGACTTTTCGCTGGGCGGCGCGGGTTCGGAGAACTTCAAAGAGGCGACCGTAGAAAAGGACCACGCTCGGCCGGGGGGTTTTCCCTTCGCGGCGGTCGCGCAAGATCTCTTTTCCCATCGCGGTCTCGTGGAGGAAAAGGTGGCGCAAGACCATCATCGCGGTCATGGAGAAGACGGCTACCCACATAAGGAGGTGCTCTCCGGCCACAATGCCCATCCGGGCGACGATCATCCCGGCTAAAGGAGTGGCAATTCCGGAGGAGATATTGATGATGTTGATAAGGTTATAGGCGGCTACCCGTTCTTCCGTGTCCGCGTCTTCGATCAGGAGGAGGTTCCAGGATACGCCGACGATCCTCACGGCGCTCCCTACAATGACGGCCATGGCGAATAGGTAGAAGCGGTCGGCGAGGATGAAAAGGAGGATCGAACCGGGCCAGGCGATGAGATCGAAGATCAAGGTGGTCTTTCGCCGGCCGAGGGCATCGGTGATCATGCCGGCAAAGGCCGCCGAGATGGTTCCGCTGATAAAACTCAGAGCGACGAGCATCCCGAGTTGTTGGTCGGTAACCCCGCGGGCCTTCATATAGAGGCTTTGGTAGAAAGTATAAAGGGCATAAGGGATGCCCCACATGGGCTCGAAGGCCCCGCAGACGCGGGTGTTGCCCTTGAGCGCGCTGAAAGACCGGACGATCCGCCAAGATCTCAGGGGGGCACCTCCTTGTCCGTCCGTGCTCCTTTACGGGTACCTAAAAGATAAGCTTGAAGAAGCTGGCGGTGAGAAAACCGATCACCCCGCAGATGGGGAAGGTCAGGACCCAGGCGGTGACCATCTCTTCCACCACCGTCCAGCGGATCGCCGAGAGACGCGTGGCCGCCCCTACGCCCATGATCGAAGTGTTGATCGTATGGGTGGTGCTGAGCGGCACCCCGAGCGAAGAGGCCAGGAGGATGGAACCGGCCGCCGCCGTTTCGGCGGCAAACCCCTGGTAGGGTTCGAGCTTGGCCATGCGCGAACCCATGGTCTTGATGATCCGCCAGCCACCCACCGAAGTTCCGATCCCCATGACCGCCGAACAAAGGAGGACCGTCCACCAGGGGACGGCGAATTCCGGCAAAACGCCGCCCAAGAGCAGGGCCAGGGTGAAGGTGCCGATGAACTTTTGTCCGTCGTTGCTGCCGTGGCTTAAAGCCATCCCGCCGGCCGAGAGAACCTGAAGGGAGGCAAAGAGTTTCCGCGCCCTGGACCTCGGCACCCAGGCAAGCCCTTTTCGGATGGAATAGGCCAGCGACCATCCGCAGACGAAACCGAGGAAAGAGGAGAAGACGAGGCCCATGATGACCTTCGACCACCCGCTCCAGAGCAAAACCGAAGGCCCGGCGGTAGCCAGCCCGGCGCCGGTGAGCCCGGCGATGAGGGCGTGGCTTTCGCTCGTCGGGAGCCCGAAGTACCAGGCGGTGGTAGACCAGATGATAATACCCACCATGGCCGCGCCGACCGTGACCAGATTTATGGCCTCCGGTTTCACGATGCCCGTCCCGATGGTCCGGGCCACTTCGCGGCCGTAGAAGGCGCCGATAACGTTGCAGACGGTGGCCAGGACGACCGCCGTCCGGGGTTTGAGGACCCTGGTCGAGACGACGGTGGCGATGGCGTTGGGCGCGTCGGTCCAGCCGTTGACGAACTCCGAACCGAGGATAAGTAGGAGCACCAGTAGTAGACCAAACCCCACTTCTTCGTGGCCTCCTTGCCCGTTATTCATTTACGCGTGCTTCATGGCAATGCCCTCGACGATATTGGCCACGTCCTCCAGGGCATCGAGAGTATCTTTGAGGTGGTCGTAGATCTCCCGCCATCTAATGGCAAAGAGAACGTCGTAGGCGCCGGAGTAAAGTTCTCTGACCGCCGCCCGGTAGATCTTGTCCCCTTCATCTTCCAGGCGGTTGATCTCCACCACCGATTTGTTCTCGGCGGCAAGATGCCGAAGATTTCTCAAGCTTTTCATCATCGTCACCATTTCTTCGGCGGCGGCGACGATCATCCGGGCCAGCTCTTTGACTTCTTTTGGGCTCTCTTCAATCCGCAACATGACGTACCGGTGGCCGGTAGCCTCGATGCTATCGATGATGGTATCCATTTCCTTGGCGATCAGGAAAATGTCTTCCCGATCGATGGGCGTGATGAAGGCCCGGTTGAGTTCGGCCAGGAGATCGTGGGTCAGTTCATCGCCCCGGTGCTCTCGATCTTCCAGTTCTTTAAGGCGCGTGTTTGCCTGACCCGGCTCGCAGGCCACCACGGCCAAGACCCTGGCGGCCTCAAGAATGTTTTCCGCCGCTTGGTCGAAGAGGGAAAAGAATCGTTCCTCACGGTGGCGAAACATCGTTTTCACCTTCCTCAGGTTTTGGGCTACGCAGGACGGGCAATCGCCAAACCGGAGTATGGTTCGGCAGAAAGGCGTGAACTCCTCCCGTCAAAGTGTTTCCGTTTTTTTGGGCGGGCCCATTGACAGCGACATAAAAAAATTACATTTATTTCCCTCTTGATCCCCATCGATTAATGGTGATTAAATAAAACCAGGAACCTGACCGGGGCGGTGGGTCTTCGGTTGGGGGACGAGAGCCTCTCCACGACGGTGACGCCGGCGACCACGTGGAAGCTCGCTCGTCTTCGGCCACGCCGGCAGCCAGGACGAGGAAACGTAAGCCAACACCGGTTCATGTTTTTGCTCCACCCGCAAGGGTGGTTCTTTTTTTGGCTTTTACGGATCTTTTCGGCGAGGAAGGCCCTTGCATTACCGCTTCTATCGTGTTACTTTAAGGTTAAACCCGGGCGGACGAGGAAAGGCGGGCGGCCCAGGCTTTGTTGGACGCGGATCGGCGTTTCATGAAGATGGCCCTGGCCCTGGCGAAGAAAGGGGTGGGCCGCACGGCGCCCAATCCGATGGTCGGCGCCGTGGTAGTCAAGGATGGAGAGGTCATCGGTTCCGGCTGGCATCGGGGGCCGGGCTTCCCCCATGCCGAGGCGGAGGCTCTGGCCAACTGTCGAAAAGACCCGCGCGGCGCCACGCTTTATGTACCCCTGGAACCCTGCAACCACCACGGACGCACTCCTCCCTGCACCGAAGCGATCATCCGCGCCGGGATCGCCAGGGTAGTCTATACCACCGCCGATCCCAACCCCCGCGTGGTCGGGGGCGGCGCGGCCCGTCTTCGCGCGGCGGGGGTGGAGGTCGTGGAACTCCATGAAGGCCCGGCCCGGGAAGAGGCCCTGGCCTTGAACCGTTTTTTCTTTCATCATTGTCTGACCGGGCGGCCCTGGGTGATCCTCAAGGCGGCCATGAGCCTCGACGGCAAGATCGCCACCTCCGCCGGTCGTTCCCGGTGGATCACCGGGGAGGTTTCCCGTCGCTTTGTGCACCGTCTCCGCGGCCGGGTCGACGCGGTGCTGGTGGGGCGCGGAACCATGGCCACAGATGATCCACATCTCACCGTTCGGTACGGCCGACCGGCCCGCCAGCCGCTGAAAATCCTTCTCGATTCACGACTGGCCATAAGCCCGGAAGCCAACCTGGTCCGCGAGGCCCCAGCCCGGTTGGTGGTCTTTTGCGGGGCTGCGGCCCCGCGGGAGAAGGAAGAGGAGCTCACCGCCCTGGGGGTGCGGGTCTTCCGTCTGGAAAGCCGGGAAAGGCCCGATCTCCCGGAGGTCTTGACGACCCTGGGAAGTCAGGGCGTTCAGTCCTTACTGGTCGAGGGCGGGAGCGAGGTTTTCACCTCTTTTTGCCAGGCCGACTTGGCCAACGAGTTTTATCTCTTCTACGCCCCCTTCCTGCTCGGAGGCGACGGCCTGCCGGTGGTGGCTGGCCGTGGCCCGACGGATCTGGGGGCAGTCCGGCGGTTAAAATTGGATTTCGTCCGGAAGATCGGGGGAGATTTTTTGCTCCACGCCTACCGGGAGGAGCTTGTGAAGTGTTTACCGGTTTGATCAAGGCCCTCGGAACGGTCAGGGAAATACGTGCCGCGCCGATCGGCGCCGAGTTAAAGATCGCCACCGAACTGGCGGCCACGCTTCGTCCGGGTGACAGCGTGGCCATCAACGGCGTCTGTCTGACCGCCCATCGGCTGGGTCAGGGGTGGTTCGGCGCCGATATCATGCCTGAGACTTGGCGGGCCACCAACCTCTCGTGCCTGCGTCGCGGGGATCTCGTCAACCTCGAGCCCGCCCTGGCCGGCGGAGAACCGATGGGGGGACACCTCGTCAGCGGCCACGTGGACGGGGTGGGACGGGTGGTGGCGGTACGCCAGGAGGGCAATGCCTTCGTCCTGGTCATCCGGCCGCCGGCGGAGCTTTTCCGGTTCATCGCCCCCAAGGGTTCCATCGCCGTCAACGGGGTCAGCCTCACCGTTCAGGCCGTCCGGGAGGAAGACTTCACCGTGGCCATTATTCCTCATACTTTCCGGGCCACCAACCTCCGCCTGGCGCGGCCTGGCACCAGGCTCAACCTGGAGGTCGATCTCCTGGCCCGGTATCTGGCGCGGCTGGAGGAAAGCCGGGCGGCAACCAAGCCCGGCGGGATCACCCTGGCCTTGCTGGCGGAACACGGGTTTATAAAATAAAATTACCCCTGGCGCAGAAGGCCGTCATGCGCCGGAGGGTCCAAGGATAGCGAAGAAAACGGAGAAGGACATGGACAGGATAAACGAGGCCTTAGAAGAAATCAGGGCGGGGAAGATGGTCATCGTCGTCGACGACGAGGACCGCGAGAACGAAGGCGACCTGGTGATGGCGGCGGAGAAGGCCACCACCGAGGCGGTGAACTTCATCCTCAAATACGCCCGGGGTCTCCTCTGCGTGGCCCTGACCGCTGAGACGGCCCGCCGGCTCGAGCTGCCGCTCATGGTGGAGCACAACACCGAGCAGATGCGGACGGCCTTCACCGTCTCCGTGGACCACCGTTCGGTGACCACCGGCATCTCGGCCGCGGAGCGGGCTACCACCATCCGGGCCCTGGCGGATCCGGCCGCCCGGCCGGAAGACTTCCTCCGGCCCGGTCACGTCTTCCCTCTGATCGCCCGCGAAGGGGGGGTGATGGTCCGCGCCGGCCATACCGAGGCCGCGGTGGACCTGGCCCGGCTGGCCGGGCTGCAGCCGGTCGGGGTCATCTGCGAGATCATGAACGAGGACGGGACCATGGCCCGCCGGCCGGAGCTGGAGAAGTTCGCCGCCGCCCATGGATTAAAGATCATTACCGTGGCCGATCTTATCTCTTATCGTTGTCTGCGGGAAAAGCTCGTCCGACGGGAAGCCGAGACGGTCCTCCCCAACCGGTACGGGGTCTTTCGCCTGATCGCCTATTCCACGCTTTACGGAAATCAGGGCCATCTGGCCTTAGTCTACGGTGAACCGGAGAAGGTCGAGGCGCCGCTGGTGCGGGTGCATTCCGAATGTCTCACTGGCGACGCGCTGGGGTCTTTCCGCTGTGACTGCGGAGAACAGCTCCAGAAGGCCATGGAGATGGTCGTCGCCGCCGGCGCCGGGGTCATCCTCTATCTCCGCCAGGAAGGCCGGGGGATCGGGCTTATAAACAAGATCAAAGCTTATGAACTTCAAGACCGGGGGCTTGATACGGTGGAGGCCAATATCCACCTCGGGTTCGAGCCCGACCTGCGGGAATACGGCGTGGGGGCGCAGATCTTGCGGGACCTGGGTTTGACCAAGATCCGGATCCTGACCAACAATCCCCGGAAACTGGTGGGTTTGGGCGGCCATGGCCTTGAGATCGTGGAGCGGGTGCCGATCCAGATCCCGGCCCGGCCGACGAACCGTTTTTACCTCGAGACCAAACGGAAGAAGTTGGGCCATCTCTTGGAGGAGGAAAAGATGGATGAGAGTCGTTGAGGGTTTGTTAAACGGGCAGGGTTTGCGTTTGGCCATCGTCGTGAGCCGTTTCAACCGTTTCATCACCGAGCACCTTTTGGGCGGGGCGGTAGACGCCCTGACGCGCCACGGGGTGATGGATGAGGACATCACCGTGGTCTGGGTCCCGGGCGCCTTCGAGATCCCGGCCGTGGCCAAGCGGCTGGCCCTCTCCGAACGCTACCACGCGGTGATCTGCCTCGGGGCGGTCATCCGCGGGGCCACGCCACATTTCGAGTACGTGGCGGCCGAGGTCTCCAAGGGTGTGGCGGCCGTGGCCTTAGAGAGCAAGGTCCCGGTGGTCGTCGGGGTGCTCACCACCGACGACATCGAGCAGGCCATCGAACGGGCCGGGACCAAGAGCGGAAACAAGGGCTGGGACGCGGCCCTGGCCGCGTTGGAGATGGTGGATGTTTACGCTAAACTTTAAATCAGTTATGAGTTTTGAGTTATGAGTTTTGAGTTGTTTTGGTAGTATTTGTAAAGTTTTATTTTATTAACTTAACACTCAAAACTTGGACGGTCCCCTCTTTTCTTTACGGTGGGTTTGAGATCCGTCTCCGGACGGGGGGACAGATCGATCCTCTCCCCGGCGGGTTAAGATCCGCCGCCACAGCGGGGGAAG
>JAAYXC010000432.1 GCA_012516115.1 Bacillota bacterium
GCAGGGTATAAAGGGAGACTACCACGGCCAGGACGAGGCCGAGAAAGTTCAGCACCGAGATTCCCCCATTTAACGGCGCTCACCGCGCGGATAACGGGCCGCTTCACCCGGGGTCGGGGCGTGAACGGTTCACCCCAAAGAGCGCTTAAAGAAGTGCCCCCAGCACGAGGAGAAAACCCAGGAAAAGGTGGAGACAGATGGTCCCCCCGGCCAGGGCGCGAAAGACCTCGTCGGCGGTAGGCTTGACTCTTCCCGCTTGCCGGCCGAGGAAGAAGGCCGGCGGTAAGGCGAGCATACCCAACCAGTAGCGACCGCCCCCCGGCGCCCAGAGGAGGAAACAGCCGAGGAGGAAGAAAGCGCCGAAGAGAAGCGCCCGGTAAATCCGGATCGCCGCCGACGCTCCATAGCGAACGGCCAGCGTGCGCTTACCCGCCGTCCGGTCGGCGGCCAGGTCCGGGATCTCGTTTAAGACGAGGATGGCCGCCACCAAGAGCCCCAGCGGGAGCGAGAGTCCGAAGACGGCCGGGGAGAAACGGCCGCTTATGGCCACGGCCGTCCCTTCCGCCAGCAACGGTCCGAAGGCCATTCCCACCGCCAGTTCCCCCAGGCCGCGGCTGCCCAACCACAAAGGCGGCGAAGAATAACCGAGCGCAACCCCGATCCCGACCAGGGTCAACAACGGGACGGCCGGCCCCTTATCCGGGGCCAAAAGCAGGGCCAGGGCCATGGCCGCGGCGAAACAGACCAACGCCATCAGGCGAATCGTACCGACCGCCAGGAGCCCATCCTGGATGACCCGGCTACCCCCGTTAAAGGGACTCCACTCCCGGTTGGCCCGGTCGGCGCCGTTTAACTCGTCGGCATAATCGTTCCAGAGGTTGCTCCCGGCGTGGACCAAAGCTCCGCCGAGGAAGACGGGAAGGATGGTGGCCCACCGTCCTCCGCCTCCCTCGTCCCGCAAGATCGCCGCCGTGACCACCATGGAAACCGCGGAGACGGCCAAGAACCGTCCCCTTACCGCCCGCCAGAGAAGCTTGCCCACGTTAATATTCTTGGCCGCGAAACTCTATTTATTAACGCCGGTCTCCCGCGACCAGGTGGCGAAGAAAGCCCAGCCGACCTCGGCGAACATGCGGAGGCGGGAGAGGAAACCTTTGAAGACACCGAGCTTCTCTTCTTTCATCCCCTGGGTAAGCCCCCGCAGGGGAACCATGCGGACCGGGAGGCGCCGGTACCGGGCATAGCGCGAGAGGAGGGTATCGGCCGCGTAACGTCTTCTTTCCGCTCCGTGGAGCCCCATCAGGAGCTCCCGGCGGAGGGCCCGCTGACCGTTTAAAAACGGCGTGACCCTTTGCGAGAGATCGGTGAGCAGCCTCCCTTCCTGGAAAATCCCGATGGTCATGGCCGCCTCGCCGCAAAGCACCGGCGCGGCCAGCGCCTCCAGATGGGAAGGGTCGAGTCCCAGGAGGTCCCCGTCCAGCAGGACGAGGACCCCGGCGGCGGTGGCCATCTCCCCGGCCACCAGGGCCGCGGTTTTACCCCGGTTTTGCGGAAGCCGGACCACTTCGGCCCCGGCCGCCTGCGCCACTTCGGCCGTCCGGTCGCGCGAGCCGTCGTCGATCACCACCACCCGTCGGACCAGAGGGCAGGCCCGGGCGGCCTTGACCACGCCGGCGACGGTGGCCTCTTCATTATAGGCCGGGATAACGACTTCGATGCCTTCCACCTTTAAAGCCCCGCCCGTTCTTGAAGCTTGGCCCGCATGGTCTCCAGGTAATGGCGACAGAGGCGCACCGCTTCGGTCAAAGGCCAGGCGAAGACTTCCCCCGTGGCCCGATCTTTAACTTCCACCCGGCCCTCGGCCAGACTCCGCGGGCCCACCGTCAACCGGAGGGGGAAGCCGATGAGATCCGCATCTTTGAATTTCACGCCCGGCCGCTCATCCCGGTCGTCGAGAACCGTCTCCACCCCGGCCTCCCGGAGGGAGAGATAGAGCGCGTGGGCCTTCTCCCATTGCCCGGCGTCGTTGACGTTGACCGGGATAACGATGACCTCGTAAGGCGCGATGGGGAGGGGCCATTTGATCCCCTCCTCGTCGTAGTTCTGTTCGATGGCCGCGGCCATGGTCCGCGTGATGCCAATGCCGTAACAACCCATGACGAAGGGCCGCTGGAGGCCGTTCTCGTCCTGGAAAGTGGCGTTCAAAGCCTGGCTGTATTTGGTGCCCAGTTTGAAGATGTGACCCACTTCCACTCCCCGCTGCTCGGCCAGCGGAGCGCCGCAACGCGGACAGGGGTCCCCGCTCTGGGCCAGGCGCACCGTCCTTATCTCATCTGGTCGGAAATCCCGTCCCGGAACCACCCCGCGAAGGTGGTAATCGGGCCGGTTGGCACCGGTGATGGCTTCGCCCATGGCCATGACCGCCGGATCGGCGATGATCCGAATCCCCTGCAGCCCGGCAGGCCCGGCGAAACCCAAGGGAATCCCCATCGCCGCCGCTTCTTCCTCCGTGGCCGGACGAAACCAGGCCCCGTCGAGAACGTGGCCCAGCTTGACTTCGTTGAGATTATCCGTGCCGCGCAGGAGGACGGCCACCGGCCCCCGGGCGGTGATGTAGACCAGGGTTTTGATCAGCCGTGTCGGGGGGACGCCGAGGAAGGCGGCCACTTCCGGAACGCTGCGGAGCCCCGGAGTATGAACCTCTTCGGGCCGGACGTTGGAAGGGGCTTCGGGAACGGCGGGAGCGGCCTCGGCTTTTTCCGCGTTGGCCGCGTATGCGCAGGCCCGGCAATGGACGATGGTGGCCTCCCCCGTCCCGGCCAGAACCATGAACTCGTGGCTCACCTCGCCGCCGATGGCCCCCGAGTCGGCCTCCACCGCCCGGAAGGCCAGGCCCAGACGGGCGAAGATCCGGCTGTAGGCGCGGAACATGGCCTGATAACTCCGTTCGAGCCCCTCTTCGTCCCGGTCGAAGGAATAGAGGTCCTTCATGATGAACTCCCGGCTCCGCATCACCCCGAAACGCGGCCGGATCTCGTCCCGGTATTTATTCTGGATCTGGTAAAGCAAAAGTGGTAATTCCCGGTAGGAACGGACTTCGTTCCCCACCAGGGTGGTGATGATCTCTTCATGGGTGGGGCCGAGGCAGAATTCCCGGTCGTGACGGTCACGAAGGCGGAACATCTCTTCCCCGTAGACATCCCAGCGACCGGAGGCCCGCCAGATCTCCGCCGGCTGGAGGAGGGGGAGCAGGACTTCCTGGCCGCCGGCGGCGTCCATCTCTTCGCGCACGACTCTTTCGATCTTGGCCAGCACGCGGCGGGCCAAAGGAAGATAGGTGTAGATGCCGGCCGCCGTCTTCCGGATGAACCCGGCGCGTAAAAGAAGACGATGGCTGGGCGTCTCGGCTTCGGCCGGAACCTCCCGGAGGGTACGGACGTAGAGCTTGGACATCAACACGGAAAACTCACTCCCCTTCTTCGGTCTTGCCGGGCGAACGGTCGGTCCGCGCTTCGGCCGCCAGGGCGGCCATCTCTTCGGCCAAGGCGGCCAAGAGGTCTTCCTCCTTGACCTTCCGGACGGGGCGGCCACGCCGGAAGATGAGTCCTTCTCCCCGGCCGCCGGCGACTCCCAGGTCGGCGTGGCGGGCCTCGCCGGGGCCGTTGACCACGCAGCCCATGACGGCGATAACCCAGGGCTCCTCGTAGGCACGGGCCAGCCGGCTGACCTCCGTCGCCAGCCGGGCGAGGTCGATCTGGCAGCGGCCGCAGGTGGGACAGGCGATGACCGGCGGGCCGCGCGCCCGCAGTTCCATGGCCCGCAGGATCTCGTAGGCCGCCCTCACCTCGGCCTCCGGATCACCGGTCAGGGAGACCCTAATGGTGTCGCCGATCCCTTCGACGAGAAGCAGACCGATGGCCAGAGAGGAATGGATCAGTCCCCGTTCCGGCAACCCGGCCTCGGTAAGGCCCAGATGGAGCGGATAAGGGCAAGCTCGGGCCACCAGACGGTAGGCCTCCACCGTCCGCCGGACGTCGCTGGCCTTCACCGAGACGACCAGCGCCGTAAAACCGAGATCCTCCATGAAACGGACTTGATCCAGGGCCGCCTCGGCCATGGCCGCCGGGGTGGGTCCCCCGTGCTTCTCCAGGACGGCCCGGGGGAGGGAACCGGCGTTGACTCCGATCCGGATGGGTACCCCCCGCTCCCCGGCCGCGGCCACCACGGCCGCCACCCGTTCTTTACTCCCGATGTTCCCGGGGTTAAGTCGGAGCTTGTCCACCCCGGCCTCAAGGGCGGCGAGGGCCAGCCGGTAGTCGAAATGAATATCCGCCACCAGCGGGACCGCTACGGCCTGCTTGATCTTTTTGAGCAGACGGGCGGCCTCGAAGTCCGGCACGGCCACGCGCACCAGTTCGCATCCGGCGGCGGCCAGACGCTGGATCTGTTCCACCGTGGCCTTCAGGTCGTGGGGATCGGTGTTGGTCATGGACTGGACGCAGACCGGCGCCCCGCCGCCGATGGTCAACGGGCCGACCCGCACGGCCAACGCTTCGCGCCTTTTCATCCTCGCCCACCCCCGGCTAACGATTTAAAAACCGCCTTATCCCGGTAACCACGTCCCCATAGGTCACAAAGAGGAAGAAGGTGAGCAAGACGACCAGGCCGAAGAGCTGGGCCGCGGCTTTCTGCTCCGCGGTAAACTCCCGTCTTCGGATGCGTTCGAGGAGATAGATCACCACCCATCCGCCGTCGAGCAAAGGGAGGGGGATGGGCAAAAGGTTAAAGAAAGCCAGGAATAGATTGATCGAGGCCACAAGGTATAAGAACCACCAGGGGCCGGCCTGAAACGATTCGACGAATGTCCCGATGGTACCGATGGGACCGGCCAGGGGGGCCCGCGCCTGCCCCAATACGATCTGTACGCCCGTTTGCACCAACCCCACGCCCAGGGCGAAGAGGTATTTTATCCCCGTGACGAAGCTCGTCCAGGGGTCCAGACGTTTGAAGATGTAACGCGGGGAGATGCCCACCCGGTACCCGCCTACCTGGGGATCGAAGAAAGGTTTGAGGGTGCGGAGAAAACGTCTCCCCTCTCGCTCTACGAGCAGCACGATGGGCCCGCCGCCGCTCTGACGGATGGCCTTGGCCAGTTCTTCCCAGGTGGCCACCTCCTTCCCGTTTACGGTCACCACCCGGTCGCCGGCGGTGAGGCCGGCTTCGTAGGCCGGCGTCTTCGGGTCGACAAAGCCGATGACCGCCTGCTTTTCCATGGCCACCGGGATCCCCACGAGGGCAAAGGTCAAAATGAGGACAAAGGCCGCCAAGAGTAGATTATTGAGCGGCCCGGCCAAGACGATCAACGACTTTTTCCAGGTCGGTTGTCGCCCGAAATCATCCGGTCCGGGTTCTTCTTCCTTCTCCTCCATTGGAACCGTCTCCGCCCCCGCCAAAAGGACGAAACCGCCGAAGGGAACGGCACGTAAGGAATAGACGATCCCATGGCGCACCATCCGGAGTAAAATCGGCCCGAAACCCACGCCGAATTCCTTGACCCGGACCCCAAAGAGTCGGGCGGAGAGGAAATGGCCCAGTTCATGGACGATGATCAAAACGTCGAGCACGAGGAGAGAGACGATAATACGCGAAAAAGTCAAGTCATTTTCACCTCGGCGATGAATTCTTCGGCCTTCCGGCGGGCCCAGGCATCCGCGGCCAGAACGGCCGGAAGATCGGGGGAGGGATCCTCTCCGCCCCCATAATGTCCACAAACGGCGGCCACGATGCGGATGATGTCGGTAAACCTTATTCTACCCGCCAAAAAGGCGGCCACCGCCACCTCGTTGGCCGCGTTCATCACCGCCGGCCAAGTCCCGCCGCGGCGGCCCATCTCATAGGCCAGCGCCAGCGCGGGGAACCGCTGGGCCTCCACCGGCAAAAAGCGCAGCGAAAGGCCGGCCAGCTCCCCCAAACGTGGCCACGGTCCGGCCAATCGTTCCGGGTGGGCCAGCGCATAGGCAATGGGCAGGCGCATATCGGCCGGGCCCAGTTGGGCCAGGATGGAGCCATCGACCATTTCCACCATCGAATGGACGATGCTCCCCGGATGGATCACCACTCCGATCCGGTCGTAGTCCAGGCCGAAAAACCAGTGGGCTTCGATCACCTCGAGCCCTTTGTTCATCAGGGTGGCCGAATCGACGGTCACCTTCTCCCCCATCCGCCAGCTGGGATGGGATAAAGCCTCGGCCGCGGTCACCTCGGCCAGACGCTCCAAGGGGAGCTCCAGGAACGGACCGCCCGAGGCGGTGAGGATGATCCGGGCGAGGCCGGGGTGCCGCCTTCCCCCCAGACACTGGAAAATAGCCGAATGTTCGCTGTCCACGGGCACCAGAGGTACACCGGCCTTTTTTGCCCTGGCGGTGACGAGATGACCGGCGGCGACGAGGGTCTCTTTATTGGCCAGGGCGATCTCTTTTCCCGCGTCGATCGCCGCCAGGGTGGGGGCGATGCCGGCCGCGCCCACCACCGCCACCAGGACCTGCTTGGCCGCCGCATGGGTGGCCACGGCCAGAAGACCTTCTTCGCCGGCCATGACGGTAATGCCGGTCCCGGCCAGCTCCGCCCGGAGCTCCCCGTAACATCCCTCATCGGCCACCGCCACCACCGCGGGCCGGAAACGGCGCGCCTGCGCGGTCAAAAGCCGAATATTGCGGCCGGCGGCCAAACCCACCACCCGAAAACGTTCCGGGTAGGCGGCCACCACTTCCAGGGCCTGACGTCCGATGGAACCGGTGGAACCGAGGATAGATAGGTTCTTCATCTTTCGGCCAATCCCTTCTCCGATACAGAAAAAGCCAGTACTCCGTAAAGGGTGCGCAAGAAAAGCAACAACGCCGGGCCCCAAAAAACCCCCCCGGGGCCGAAGAGACGCAAGCCCAGATACAACGCCGCCAGAACGGCCAGGGGATGGAGGCGGAGGTAATCTCCCAGCAGGCGTGCCTCGACGGTCTCCCGGATCAATAGCAAGAGCACGAAAAGCCCCACGAGCCCCATCCCCTTCCCCCAATCC
>JAAYXC010000433.1 GCA_012516115.1 Bacillota bacterium
CGTCTTGGTGGGGGGTGAATTTAACGGAGACCGTTGGATAGAAGACCGGGTGGCCGCGGCCCGGCTCGAGTATCCGCAAGAAGGAAAAAGGTTGGTTTTAAAGTACAAAACCTATTCCCGGGCCGGACAGGTGGAGTTCGTATGGTATACCGAGCTCACAGAATGGGAGGGTGCGGGCGATGGCTAAAGGGAAGGTCAAAAGGTTAATTGAGGATAAGGGGTTTGGATTCATCAAACCGGATCACGGCGGTAAATATGTGTTCTTTCACTTCTCTTTTCTCAAAGGCGTTTCCATTCAAGAAGGCCAGGAGGTGGAATTCGAAGCCAAGCAGGATAAAGATGGTCGTCTCCTCGCGTACAGTTTAAAGGTTCTAGGGGCCAACGCCGAGGCTGCGGCGACCACCGAGAGGAAAGAACGTTACCTGTTTTTAAATCCATATAATTTCGTCCGTACCATCCAGAAAAGCCGTCCCAAAGAGCATCCTCTCGGCGACTGCCCGCCTCCACCCCACGACCGGTACGTGGGTTTAACCGGCCGGATTACCTGTAAAGCAAAAGTGATCACTCCCCTTTTTATCTCGGATTCCCATGCCGTCCGCGAGGCGGGGGGACACCGGACTTATCGATTTTTCCAATACGGAGGTAAACCGGCCATCCCCGCCACCAGCCTCCGGGGTATGGTACGGTCGGTATTTGAAGCCTTAACGAATTCATGTTTTGCCGTATTTCAAAAGGACGGTTTCCTTAAGGGCGGACGGGAATACCGGTATTCCCTTGAGTACCGGGCATCTTCTGCGGTCTCCATGGTCCCGGCGCGGGTGCTTAATGTTGATGAAGAGAAAGAAGCGATTTTGGAGTTGCTAGATTGTATCGATACTTATCCAGAAAATGGTAATTTGAAACATCCGATGATAAACGCTGGTCTGGTTAAAGAGGCTTATCCTCCAAACGTGAAAAGATTTAACCCGGCTAAAAAAAGCGGGCGATTACCGTCTGAGGCCTACGATGGAATGCGGGTCGCCGCCTTGGTTACCAAACAGCCAAAACAACATCCTGAAAAACGTTATTATGCCTTCCATGTCGAGGCCGTTGAACCGGTAATAGAAGGCAAACCGGTTAGTCTAAAAGAAGACGAAAATCACAAACTGGTCTACGGTTGGCTCCATCTCACCGGACCGAACATCGAGAACAAACACGACGAACGACTTTTCTTTCGCTGGGATGATAAAAATCCCGAGCCGCCCGAATTGGATGATATACCGACCGAGTATTTGTGCGGATGTGATCCCGAAGTGGTGGAAGAATACAATCACCATCTGGCCGGTTATTGGGAACGATTGGGCTCTAATATGGAAGAATTAAGCAAATCACTACCCCGGCCCAGTACCTTCGTGGCGCCTAATCGCAAATTGAAGAGAGGCGATCTCGTCTACGTCCTGTTTGACGAAAAGGATAAAAACCGGGTGAAATTGTTGCGCCCGGTGGCCATGCCGAGACTACCCTATAAACATTGCCGGGAGGACTTTCTACCCGATCACCTCAAGCAACGGTGCACGAGTTATGAAGCCCTCTGCCCGGCCTGCCGGGTCTTCGGCTGGGTGCACGAAAAAGCGGAAGAAGTGGGCCGCGACCGACCCACCGCCTATGCCGGCCGGGTAAGGTTTGACCACGGGGTGATAGAAGAACCGTTTCAAACGGAGGGTGAAATCACGTTAGCCATCCTTTCCACACCCAAACCTACGACCACACCGTTCTATTTGCTGGACTCGAATGGCAACCCCAATCCCTACGTGGACTACGATACGGAGGGCGCCCGTCTGCGCGGCCGCAAGATGTACCGGCACCACGAAAAGGCGAACCCTGATGAGTACCAAAGGACGGTTAGAGATAGACAAAACCGGACGATAACCGGGGCTTTGAAGCCGGGGACGGAATTTACTTTTACCGTGGAGTTCGAAAACCTGGCCCCGGTAGAGCTCGGCGCCTTGCTCTATGCTTTAGAGCTTGAAGGAGAAATGGTCCACCGGTTGGGTCTTGCCAAACCGTTGGGGTTCGGCTCTGTTAAAGTGCAGGTGGAGAAGGTTAAAACGATAGATTGGGCCACCCGCCTTTCATCCGTCGCGAAGGGGGCCGGTTGGATTGCCTTGCCCAAAGATCGACAAGAGGAACTCAAAAAGTCGTTCTTAGAAGAGATGAGGAAGTTGTACGGTGCCGAATTCGATAATGTATTGAAGGATTTGCAAAGCCTGCTCGGGCCGCCGCCGAACCCTCGGATTCATTATCCGCGTCCGGCGGAACAATTAAACCAGGATAAGCAACTGCAATATGAATGGTTCGTAGGAAATAACAGGCGAAGGCGCAAACAAGGATTACCCCTTCCTGTGGCTCTTCCCTTGGCCAGCGAGGATAAAGAGGGCTTACCTCTGATAAATAAAGAGGGTCAAGAAGTCTAGTTTTCCCTCACCCCTGACCCCTCTCCCGAGGGGAGAAGGGAGGAATATTTTAACATTAAGAGACGAAGTGATGGATATGATTGCCGGCGAGTTCTTCATCACCCCCCATGCCGTCGAGCAGTTCCGGCGGCGGATGGCCCCCTGGATGAGTTATGAAGAGGCGTTGGGGACGATCATCCGGGAGCTTAACACGGCCGGTCCGCTTCGGCCCACGAGGAACGGGAAGGCCTATTATGTCCGCACCAAGGGTGAATGGTGTTTCCGGGCGGTCATCGGGCCGGGGGAAGGGCCGCAACCCGCGGTGATCACCGTTCTCCGGGGTAGGAAAAGTAAAAAAGCACCGTTACGGACCGGAGATGCCGATGGTTTTCCCGCGAAGCGGAAGCGAACATGAAAAACCTGGGGGGTTCGCGGTGTTGAAGTGGCGCGGGTTTGAGGGTTGTGGTATAATCTTTTCAAGGAGATTTTTGGTAAAAGGAAGGAGGTTCGCGGAAATGGGGTTTTAAAGTCTTGATAATACCGGGCCGGAAGGCCCTACGGTCGCCCCTCGCACGGGGGCGTGGATTGAAACATGATAGAGCACACCAGACAATTCCTCTACTGACGTCGCCCCTCGCACGGGGGCGTGGATTGAAACTATACACATTTGATTGAGTCGTTCACGCCAATTCGTCGCCCCTCGCACG
>JAAYXC010000434.1 GCA_012516115.1 Bacillota bacterium
CTTCGTGGTCTGGGCCATGGCCCTCATCGGGCTGGTGGTCGCGGCCTGTCTGGAACGAAACCTGGCGGAGGCGCTCCGCCGGGAAGAGCTGGCGGCCGCATCCGCCGGCCGGTCGTTGGCCCAGTCCGAGGTGGCCCGTTTTCTCGTCCGCTTTTTGACCGACGACAACGGATTCGACGCGCCGGGCGAGGAATGGTGGCCTTCTCCGGAAAAGGAAGATGGTTCGCCTGCTTCCTCCGGGGGGCAAAGCGGCCTCGAGGTAACGGACCTCGGCAGCCGGCTTAACCTGAATACCGCCGATGAAACGGCGCTTTTGGCCTTTTTCGGCGGGGCGCGCGAACCCGTCGAGGTCGTGCTGGACTGGCGGGACGAGGACCGCGAGGGGCGGCCGTCCGGCGCCGAGGCCGATTATTACGCGGGGCTCGATCCGGCGCGGCGGCCGGCGGATGGTTTTTTCCTCTCCCCGGCAGAGATGTTTCTTTTGAAGGGCGCCGATCAACTGGCACCGATATTGGCCGCCGAGGCCACCGTCTTCGGCCGGGCCAACCCGAACCTCATTCCGCCCGAGGTCTTCCATGGGCTTCTTCACGCGGCGGGGGCCGAAGAATGGGAGGCCGAGACGATCACCGCCCAGTTCGTGGCCTTCCGGCAGGAAGCGCTGACCGCCGGGCGCGTCCCCTTCGGCGGGGAGGATGACCTTCACCGGATACCCGCCTTGAGCGGCCGGTTGATCGAGACCTTGGCCCCGTCCTTGTGGTTCGCCGGCCGGATCAACCCGAACTTCGCCGGTGAGCGGACCCTGGCCGCAGGCCTGGCCCAGCTGGGGGTGACGGGTGAGAAGGTCCGTGCCATCCTGGCCCGGCGGCCCTTTACCGATTTCGATACCCTGGCATCGCTCGTGGCGGGCGGGGAAGGGAAACTCAAAAAAGAATGGATCGCCCAGGTTTTTACCCTGGAGACGACCCTGGTGGGGCTCGTGGCCGTGGGCCGGCCGCCGGCAGGCGGTGAATACCGGATCGAGGCGGTTTTGGAGCGTTTCCATCCCTCGGCCGGGGATCGTCTTTGGCGCGCACGGGTAGTCTATTGGCAGGAAAACTACCTCCCGGAGGAAAAGGCAACCGGGGAAAAGCAAGGAGGGGGATCTTGCCCAACCGAAGGGTGCTCGGTCTCGACCGGGACGGAGAGACGCTTTATCTGGTCGAGATGAGGAAGACCAGAGGGGTGCCGCTGGTCCTGGCTTTTGGGTCCTGTCCCTCCGCCGTGGAGGAGGCCAAGGCTTTCTTAAGCGCCCGGCGGCATGAAGGCCATTTTACGGCCGTAACGGCCGCAGCAGCCCTGGGTCGCCACGGGACCCTCCAGAAGGAACTGGAGTTGCCGCCCCTTTCCCCGGCGGCCACCAGGAAGGCGGCTCTGGCGGCCCTGGAGGAGCGATTTCCTTTTCCTGCGGCCGAGGCTTGTCTCGCCTGGCGGCGGCGCGGTCGCTCGGTCCTGGTGGTGGCCGCCCGACGGGCGGCGGTGGAAGAGCAGCGATCCTTTCTTCTCTCCCTGGATCTGCGGCCGCGGCGTCTCGATCTCCGGCCGGCGGCGGTGGCCGCCGCTCTGCGTTTCGGGTACGGACCGGAGCTTTTTTCCGGGCAGGTCATCGTCCTGGAACTGCGGACGGCGGAGTCCACGATGCTCTTCCTTCGCGATGGCCGTCTGGAGTATGCCCATCCCTTGCCCGGGCTGGGGCGCGAAGAAAGCACGGAGGCCCTGAGCGCTTTTGGCCGCGATCTCCGGCTAGCCCTGGCCTTGCGGCAGGAGCAGGAGCCATGGGACGGCCCTCTTTCCTTCTGGTTGACGGGACCGGCGGCCACGCGGCCCGGGATACGGGAGGCCGTCGCCGCGGCCGTAAACGTCGCGCCCGAGGAGATCCGGGTGGTGGCGCCGCGCGGTTTTCTGCGCCATCCAGGCGTGGCCCCCCTGGGTCCGGAGGCCATGGCCGCCGCAGGGCTCGCTCTCTTCGCTCTGATCCCGCAGGAGGCGCCTCCCGATCTTCTGGACGGCCTGGAGGTCCCCGGGGCCGCCTTCGACCGGCGCGCCCTGCTCCTTCCTTTAGGGCTTGTCCTGGCCTTTACCTTGGCCGGTTCCTACTTTTTGGCCGCCGCGGCGAAAAAGGAGACGGAGGCCCTGGCGGCCTGGCTGGCCGACCGGGAAAAAGAACTTGCAAGGCTTACGCGCTACCGGGAAGAATCCGCGGTTTTGACCGCGCGGCTGCGTCTTCTGACCGGTTTCGGCGGGGAAGTCGAAGGATCCCTCGAGTTCTTGCTGGCCCTTCATCGTGCCCTGCCGCCCGGGACCAGGCTGACGAGGATCGCCATCGCCGGCGATCGGGTCGAAGCCCTGGAGGGGGTCACTCCTTCCCTTTCTACCCTCCTCGCCGCCTTTGCCCGGGAACCGCTTCTTAGGGGACTGCGCCTGCACGGTCGCGCCAGCGTGACGGAAGGCGGAGCGGGCGAAAGGTTTGTCTTGGCCGGACCCCTGACCGGCGGAGGTGAGGGAGGTTGAAGGTCACCCCGCGGGAACGTCGGAATCTGACCCTGATCGGCCTCGGTATTCTGCTCGTTCTGATCTGGGGAATCGGTATTCAGCCTTGGTTGGAGGCCCCCCTGGTCGGTGGAGAACGCCAGGCCTTGTTGATCCGTGCCCGCGAAGCGGAACGGCTTCTTGGCCAGGCCGGGACCATCGAGGCCCGCCATCGGGCCCTCTCGGCGGCGGTGGAGGAAGCGAAGAGGAATTATTCGGCTGCCACCGAACCCACAGCGGCCGCGGTGGAACTCTTTCGGCTGATAGAAGATTTCGCCGCGGCTTCCGATCTCCACCTGCGTTCACGGGGGCTCCGGACCCCGGTGACGAAGGAAGACCCTCCCCGGCTGCGGATCGAACTGGAGGCCAGCGGCCGTCCGGCGGCGGTGGTGGGCTTTCTCGACCGTGTTCGGCGTTCTCCCCGGCGGTTCGGCCTCGAACGCCTGGAGCTCGTCCCGGAAGAGGGGGAACGGCTCCGGCTTTACGCTTTGCTGGTGACCCTTTTGCCGGAGGCCAAAGGAGGAGCCCCATGAGAAAGCTGGTTTACGCCGCCTGGATTGCCGCCCTGGCAGCCGCCGTCTTTTTCTTTTATGCGCTGGAGGTCTATCTTCACGGTGGACGTCCACCGACCCCGGGCCGGCCACAGAAGACTTCCGTACCTTCTATCCCCGCGCTCGTGGCCAAGTCGCCCACGGGGGCACCTTCTTCGCGCTATGCCCCTCTTACCACCGGCGAGCTTTTTTTCCCTTCCCGCGGTGAAGAAAAGGAAACAGCTCCTCTGGAGGAGACTCCTTCCACCTACGTCTCGGCGCTGGCCCTCCGGGGCATCGTCCTGGCCGAGGGTCGGCCGCCGATGGCCGTCTTGACCCGGGCCAACGCGCCCGCTACCGGCGAGTCCTGGACGGTCAGGGTGGGGGAGACGATCATGGGCGAGACGGTGGTGGCCATCGAGCGGGAGAGGGTGATCCTGCGGAAAGAGGGGAAGGAAACCGTCCTGGTCTTGCCCGACCGGTGAGCCCGCTTTATTTTTTTGTTATGCCAGGAGGAAGATTACATCTAGGGAGGAAAATAATGATATAATTAAAATCAAGTTGTCAAGGAGGTCGTTAATGGGAGTCTTCTCCCTTCCGGGGGAGGGATGAACGATAAAACTTATGGGAAAGGATGAAAGAACATGAAGATGCCACGATTTCGTCTCCGGTTAATGGGGGTTTTCCTCATCTTACTCATGGTTTCCGCGGCGGTCATCGGCGCGGAGAAGAAGAAAATCGAGCCGATCCCAGAGGCCACGCCCATCGCTCTGGGGCCGGAAGGTTCAAAACCCGTGGTCTTTCAACGTGTGGCTAGTAAGATCCCCGTGGGAAAGAACGTGGGCACCTTATACGATGGAATCTTGAAGCTCCCCAAGTACCAATACCGTTGGGGCACGGACGTCATCGTCGACCCGGAAGAACTCGTTTTAGACGCCAATCAGACTTTAAAGGCCTGTGGGTATACGGTTCCCGGGGGCGATAACCCCCTTTTCGATACGGGGCAAGAGGCCAAAGCCACCTTCCAGCTGGGTGGTCTGATCGCCGATTTCCTTCTGGAGACTTACGGCGCCTTGGCCGGTAACCGCACCGAGATCATCATGACCGTCGAATGGCAGCTTTTTGATACTCTGCAAAAGAAGGTCGTCTATTCCACCACCACCTCCGGTTACGGAAAGGCCCCGGGCATTAGCGGCGAAGCGATCACGTTCGCGTTCCGAGCGGCCTTAAAGGAGCTTTTGGCGAAAGAAGATTTTGTGGCCCTTCTGCGTCCGGAGGAGGAAACGGCCAAGGCTCCCATCTGGGATAAGGCGATCACCATCGTCACCAGCAAGGGGAAAGGGTTCAAATTGCCCGACGAGATGGAAAAGGTATTGAACTCGACCGTGGGCATCCGGGCCGGAAGCACGGTGGCCAGCGGCGCCCTGGGCTCCGGCGACGGTTATATTCTCACCGCCGAACACGTGGTGGCCGGAGTGGAAGAGGTCATGGTCATCCTGAAATCCGGCCTGAACCTGCCGGCGAAAGTGATCAGAACCGATCCGGGCAAAGATCTGGCCTTGCTGAAGATCCCGGGTTCCGGTTATCAGCCCCTGACCCTGGCCCTGGGTGGGCGGGCAC
>JAAYXC010000435.1 GCA_012516115.1 Bacillota bacterium
CAACCATGCTCCTCATCGAATCGTGGACGCAGAGGCCTGAGCGCCTGCGCGACGTCCCCCTCCTCACCGACGACTTCGCGCCGGTGGACACGTTGCAGTCGCCGTTTTGAACCCCGGCCTAAGCAGGCCTTTTTGCAAATCGTCTTCCGTCCGCCACCATCGTGGCGCCCCTTTCCCTCTCGCCTTTTGCCTCTTCCCTTTTGCCTTTCGCCTCTCGCCTTTTGCCCCTCAGAATTTTATCTCTCTTGCCTTTTGCCTCTTGCCCTTATCCTTTCACCGCCCCGGCGAAGACCCCCTGGGTGATCTTTTTATGGAAGAATAGATAGAAGACGATCGTCGGGAAAACGCCGATAACCAGGGCCGCGAATTGTTTACCGTAATCGGAGGCCAAGGCTCCCGAGAACCTCATCATCCCCACCGGCAAAGATTTCAGCGATTCCCGCGAGACAAGGATATTGATCAACATAAACTCGTTCCAGACCCCGGCGAAACTCAAAATGGCCAGTGTCGTCGCCACCGGTCTCGCCATGGGCACGATAATGGTGGTAAAGATGCCGAGATAGCTCGCCCCGTCGATCCTGGCCGACTCGACCAGGGCGTCGGGGATACCCCTGATAAACTCCGTGCAAAGGTAAATGCCGAGCGGGAGCCCCAGCCCTATATACGGGATAAGGACGCCGAGCCGGGTATCGTAGAGCCCCACCCAGTGGGCCAGCAAAAAGAGGGGGACCATCAGGGACTGGATCGTCAGCATGAGCCCGATGACGAAACTCCCGTGGAGGAAGGGAGTGGCCCTGGATTTGATCTTGGCGAAGGCGAAAGAGGCGGCCAAGGACAAGACGATCACCCCGCCCAGCGTCACCGACGTATAAAAAAGGCTGTTCACAAAAAGAACGGTAAAATTCCCGATCCGCCAGGCCATGGGGTAGTTGATGGTCGTCCAGTGAACGGGCAGGCCGAGTTTGTTCAGGTGGAACTCGGTGGTGGTCTTGAAAGAACTAAACAATAGCCAGGCCAGGGGGAGAAGCGTCAGGCAAGCGAAACCCACCAGCAAGAGATGAACCAGCGCTTGGCGGATGTACCCGAATTCGTTCTTTATGTTCTTTTCTCCGGCCGTTCCTATCATTAGCTCTCCCCCCCGAGCCTTTTCTCCAGGACCTTGGTAATCAGGACCAAAAGGAGACTGGTGCAGACGATAAAGGTGGAGATGGCGTTGGCCAACGGGTAATTGGGCGCGCCGGTGAAGGCGGTATGGTACATATAGATCGAGAGCACGGAGGTCATCCTGGCCGGATTGCCCTGCGTCATGGCCCAGATGAGGGAAAAGCTGTTCAACGAACCCGTGATGGCCAGGATGGCCGAGACCGCGATGACGCCCGAGAGGATGGGCAGGATCACATAACGCATGATCTGCCCCTCCGAGGCGCCGTCGATCTTGGCCGCCTCCATGAGTTCCGGTTCGATCTTCTGCAGGTTGGCCAGGAAGATGATGAGGTAGTTCCCGGTATACATCCACAAGATCACAAAGAGCACGGGGGGCATGGCCGTCTTAAAGTCCAAGAAGAGGTTGTTCTCCCACCCGGGGATGAAACGCTGGACGATCTCGGTAAAAGGTCCGTATGGATTGAAGAAAGACTGCCAAAGGATACCCACTACCACCGCGGGGAGGATGGTGGGCAGATAGATCACGCTCTGAAAAAAACCCGGACACCGGACCAGCTTCCGGTGAAGCAGGTACGCGAGGATAAAGCCCAGGGGGATCTGCCCGAAGATGGAGATTAAAATGATGAGGAAATTATTCCTGAACGCCAGCCAGAAATATCGATCGTTAAACATAAAGGAGTAATGGCTTAACCCGACGAAATGAAGCGGGGTGTCGGCGCAAAAGAGCCTTCCCCCGCCGTAATCGGTCAGACTCAAGGCGATCGAAAAGATAAAGGGGAAAGCCGTGACCGCCCAGTAGATCAAGACGGCGGGCAAGACGAAGAAGAGATAGGCGCGGGACTCTTCGGTCCCCCATCTTTGCTTGGGTTTCACCGGGCATTACCTCCATATTCGGTAAACGCGTCTTTCCGGCGCGCCAAGAAAACGGCCGCCGTCTTGTCTTTTATCTACCTTCCTTTTTGTTCTCTTTTCGTTTTTTATCGCCTTCCCGACCGATCTGGTACGGAGATGCAGGCATGGCGGGATGGCCGGCCTGTAAGGGATCATCCCGCCATGCCTGAACCGGGCACCCGCGCATTCACCGTTACGCTTATTTTGGGGATGCCAGGGAAGCCTCCAGGGCCTTCTGCACGTTGGCCGCCACCTTCTCCGGCGTGGAAGCGCCCATGCCGATCTCCTGGAGCCCGATGTTGATCGGCGTATAGACCTTGGGGTCGAGGACATTGTCCAGAACATACATGCCCTTGAACTTGCCGTAGAAAGCCGCCCGCTCCTGCGCCAACGGTTCCAGCTTATCGCTGGTCACGCCAAGGCGGGAAGGGAAGGCCGCCCCGGTCTCGAGACGGATCTTCTGCACTTCGGGGCTGACGAGCCACATGATGAGTTTCCAGGCCGCCTTTTCCTTGGCCGAACCCGCGGGAATGTTGGCGTTCATGCCAAAGCCTACGCCGGGCACGGCCGAAGTGGTATTATGATAC